>JAFGLG010000008.1 GCA_016928155.1 Candidatus Woesearchaeota archaeon
TATCAGAGAGCATCCCCTTTGTCAGCCAGAAAATCACTCATCCGGACTTTGACCTGATGCCACTAACCTACATCCATGACAGAGCCGGTCTTAGGGTCTTATATTGCCATATTCATCCATAAAAAGCCCTGCAATGCCCTCATCATGCACTATTATCAGATTCTCGTCATTGCGCTCATCAGCATTGGCTGTCGGATTGAAGGAACCTGTGATGACAGTCTTGCTGTCAATGATGAAGACCTTGTGGTGCATTGTATTCGGATTCGTGTCCTTATAGACTGTGATGTTGGACTGATTGAGCTTCTGGAACTCAGAATACTGAGAGATGCCCCTTGATTCAAATAATCCTTCAACGTGGATGCCATCACTGTGCTTCTGGACAAGCATGTCCCCTATCAGATCATGAGTGAAAGAGAAGGTCATGAAGTAGATGGATGATTCTGCTTTACCAAGCTCAAGGATCACCTTGTTTGCACACCAGTCCTCTGGACAGAAATAGACCTCAATAGGAATGTTATTGATGCTGAACTCATGGATGCCTGAGATGTCCTCCTGATAATCCCATAGCTCCTTGAACTCTGCTTCGAACACAGCTGCCATCGACTCTGATTCGAAGACGACAACATTATTGTTGTTCCTGTAATTCCCATTCTCTGTCGGGTTCATCGAACCGGTCCAGACAATCCTGCCGTCGAATATGCAGAACTTGTTGTGCATCAGGGAAGAGCGGTTGTCGCTCCGCTCAAAGTCCAGACCGATCCTATAATCTGTGTCAGTGAAAAGCTTCACATCAGCTGAAGCAGATCTCTCTTCCAGCGCGGATATAATATCCATGAGGTTCAGCTCATAGAATGCACAGTGAATCCTGTGCGCATGAGCAATGTAATCCCTCATATACGCTGAACAGTTGTCAGCAGGACAGAAATAGACCTTTATGGGGGAGGTGTATTCCTTGACAACATTGGATGTGATGATTTCTACATCATGATCCTGGAAGTAGACAAAAGAGAGTGCAATCAAGACAATAATCACAAGTAAGGGATAGGTTTTCATCTAACAAATCAGAAATCAGCTGTTAATAAATCTTTAGCATGCAATGCCGAAAATGATACAATGATCATGCCCGTCTTATCTTGGCAATCCTGTTCCTGTCACGCGCCCTCTCATTGATAAGATCCTTCCTGCAGTCAACACACCATTTCCTAAGCTTGTTGTAAGTGGCAATCTCACTGCCACACCTTTGACAATTAATCAATTAAACCCCCCCTTTGCCCTAGCTCGCAATATCAGGGTGTGGGAAAGGAAGAATCTATATAAATATTGTTGTGATTAACTATTTTGTAGTAGTATAACATATAGGTTGAAAAAATAAGTTTAGAAGCCTATAATCGCTCCATCAGGCGTATTGATCTCACAAAAGAATTCCTGACCTCAGGATAGGACTTCTCAAGAGACTCAATCAATCCATGGAATGCCAGCCTTCTCCCCTTCCTGAAACCCTTCCCACCTGACAGGAAAATCAGGTCATCATCAGGTACACCGGCAAAAATCCTCACTATATTCCCGGGGAAAACAGCGGATCCCCCACTGAATACACTGCTTAGGAAATATGATATGTCGTCGTCAAGGCTCCATTCGAGGACAACAGCATCAAACCTGGCCAGATCCCTCCTGAAAGATGCAGAGCGAAATATGGCTTCCCTGTCCCTGACATCATATGACCGGAAGGTCCTGAATGTTATGTCCAAAGGGAGCATGATAAGCTTCTGGAAGTAATGCTTTGCAAGGGAACCGACGACCAGCACCTTCTGGCCTCTCCTGAACCTCTTCCTTAGGGCTCTCTTTATCCTCTTCTCGCATACTGCAGAGAAACAGCTCCTGCAGAAGCCTTTCCTCACAGATTCCCTATTGCATCTCTGGCATTTCAACCTAGCTGGCATTTTCGTGGATTACAGTGAGAACATGAGGGGGTTTTAAATCTTTTTGTGTTTACTACCTTTGAGGACTGAATTGTCGAAATATTTAAATACCAGTAATGATTACTATGCAGTAATGGGGTTGGGGGTTTCAAAATCATGCTATCACCTCTTTTCCTCTGCAAATGCCTCTTCGCGGGGGCATTTCCAGAGGTTTTATGATCACCTCTTTTTCCCATGAAGATTCCCTTGCGGAATCTTCTTGGGTTTTAACAACTGCCTGTCAGGAATCTGCATGGATAATATCAGATAGGATAAACCAGATAGGATACTTGACCAGAGCAACCATTCTGATCCTGCAGTAATCAGAGAAAAATCAGACCAGCTCTTTCCTGATGGAAAAAACCGCAGCCAGAAGGAAACCGACAGAGATGCCAAGCAGGAATATCATAAGCATCTCAATCCTAGGCCACCTGATGCCTGGTTTTGCCGACTGCCTGAGATACATATCAATATTGCTCAGTTCAAGGGCATACTCGGAATAGAGGAGAGCAGAGAAGATATCCTCTTCCTCAAGGTCCTGGGCGTATTCAAAATAACTGTAACCAAGAATCGGAAAATTACCTTTTGCAGACTGATCAGCAATAATCCTCTCTGCTGCATCAAGCTTGAGATGAAGCAGATCAGGTGTCTTGTTCTCACCTATGCCTATGGTCGAAAGGACAATGTCAGCCTCAGCCTTTGCCTTGGATGCCTTGAAAAGGCAGAGCTCATACTCCTCATTCAGCTGATCCACCTTCGCCAGATCAATCACCTCAGAAGTCTCATCCAGAGAATCAGGGAGGAAGAAACGTACATAAGCAAGCCTCTCCTCAGCCTCAGATATCTTATCCTGACAGGTCCTTGACAGCACACTGACGTCAATCTCTAACTCCTTGCCTTGCTGCCCGAAGAAATGCGACCATGAGACAGCGCTGAAATACCTCTCATCAGCATGGGTGGCCAAGGTGACCGCTGACCGGGTGTCATTCTTGATCAGGCTCTCCCTGGAATCATCCAGCAGAGACTGGGCATCGACAAGGCGATCCCTGACAATTATGTAAGCCTCCAGATCAGAAAGTGTCAGCAAAGGCCTGCTCTCAAGATCGCGGCTAATCGAGTCAATCCTGGCCTGGACCTCTTCCTGGAACCTGACAATCCCATCATAAGACATGTTATTATAGAGGTTAAGCAGGACACTTGACTGGAGAGAGGAGCCGTAGCAGAAAGATGCAGAGCTGTAATAACTCCCTTTCGAATCCGCCAGGATGGAATTGTTGTTCAGCTTCTCAGCCTCCTGCATGAATTTCCAGAAATCAACAGAAACATTGCTGACCTCAGTGAAGTATTCAGGAGGAGATATGCCAAGAGACCTGACCTCCCCAAGACGGGAAGATGCGCGGTCGCACAGCATGGCTGCAAGTGATGACATCACCTGCTCATACTTCGGATCCAAAACTATCCCTACAACGCCGTCATGCTTCCTCTTCCCTGTGATGAAACCATAAATCTCATCGAGAGTAGCCACCTCAAGGACCTCGACCCCGAGCTCTGCCCCATACTGGAACAGGTCAAGAGTGATATTGTCCTCCTCATACTCGGTCTCGCCCATGGGCACCATCACATTCTTCAGGCCTGCAGCAGCTGCAGCCTCAATCTTCTGCTTCAATCCACCGACAGGGCCGATAAGCTCACCGGAATTTATTGTGCCTGTCACAGAAAATGTATCAGGGATCTCAAAACCCTCAAGGCCTGCAAGAGTTATCAGGGCAAGGGCAGCACCTGCACTGGGACCGCCGATTATGGGAGATGATGCCCTTATAGTATAGAAAAAATCATGCTTCGAGCAGTCCTCCCCAGAGAAATCACATGCAATCTGATTGGCAAACCGCGTGGATATCTGGGTGTCAAGCTGGGTGAGGGGGTAAGAATCAATGAAAATCCTGCCGGTGCCAGGCTGCATATCAAGGAAGAGGTCAGCTCTCCTGCCGTTCATATCAGCACCATCCCTGGAAACAGCCAGGAGATTCATGTGAAGATGCTGGGCAGCAGCAATATCAAGCAAGAAAATGAATACAAAAAAGGATATCACCAGCTTTTTCATATATATAAACTGGCGCCATCCATTTATAATTGTTGCGGAAAATCAGTCCCTCCTTGTGTTCATAAGATAGATGACAAATATCACAAGCAGAGCCAGCAATACAGTCTCTACAAGGATTACATTATTCCTGAAATCGACCGGTGCAGGACTCTCAATGACAGCCCTCGTCCTCATATAGCTCGCAATCTCAGCCATTGTGGCACAATCATAGGAATCTGCGCAGACACCGTAATCAGACTCTATCCCGCAGCAGATCCCATCAGCGCAATCATCTGCTGAAGTACACAAAAAATCCATGGACTGACAGCTATCCATACACAATCCCAGATCCTTATCAGGATAGATTATACAACATTTCCGGCCATCACAATCTGTGTCAGAGCCGCACAGATCATCCGGATCAACATTAGATACGACAAAGGCATTGATCGAAGCCCCAAGAAAGAAGACAATGCTAAAAAGGGATACTGACAAAACAACAAACATGACTTTCCTATCCACAGTAAACACCTCCTTTTAGTGGATCATAGTGATATAATAAAATTACTCTTTCCCTGAATATAAAGTTTGCGCCATAAATCAGTATTTCCTTGCCATCCACAACAGCATCGGCTATCTTCTCCCAGGCAGGTCCCGGACTTACAGGCACTGATCAACCTCCAGGTCCTAATCCACCCCCCATGCATACAGATAACAGGCATGCAGTCAAAAGATATCAAGAATCCTATTCATGACTACCAGCTGACCTCCTAATATAAAAAATCTGGCATGCACTGAAACCAGACACAATATTTTTAAATGAATACAGGATAGAGCATTATGGAAAAATCATGAAAAAGCTGAAAGAATACATCGACAGCCTCAATCCCCAGAAAGCCCTCTGGACAGTCATCGGCCTCATACTTCTTGCAACAATATTCTGGTCATCATACAGCCTGCAAAGAATGTTCTTTGATTCCGTCGACAAGATAAACATCTTCATAAATGACAACCCCCTAATTGGAATCCTGATATTCATAGGACTGGCAGCAATATCAGCAATGTTCTCACCATTCAGCAGCGTACCCCTCATACCTTTTGCAATACTGATCTGGGGAGAGGTTGGGACTTTTTTCCTACTCCTGACCGGCTGGCTCATCGGGGGATCGATAACATACATCATCGGAAGATATGCAGGAAGGCCCATAGTCACAAAGCTTCTATCAGAAAATAAGCTTGACTATTTCCTCAGGAAAATACCCCGCAAAGCAGAATTCTGGCTGGTGCTATTATTCAGGCTTTCCATGCCAGCAGAAATACCGGGCTATATCACAGGGATACTGAAAATACCATTCTGGATGTATTTTGTGGCATCGATAATAGGAGAAGGGGTGATAGCAGTCGGATCAATCTATGCCAGCGAAGCACTCATAAATGCAGACCCAATCATGTTCATTGTCGCAGCAGCAGCAATAGTAGGATGGATGAGCATATTCTTCTACCATTTCAAGAAAGCATTAGCCTAATATGATAATATTTTTATAGAACAAAAACTACCATTAACTAATGCAAAAGATCATCATCAATATCATCTTCCAGGCATTTTTCAGCTTTTTCTGATACTCATCGGCCTGATATAAATCCCTTCTCTGATATGGCCTGAAAAACCATGGTCCTGGGATGAACATCAGGATTTGAAAAACATCACAACAGCAGCCAGATCAAAAACATATCAACAAATATGGAGGCAATAAAATGAAATATTCAAACCTATACCATAATCCAGCAAACATGGGACACCAATGCCCGCTGCTGACAATGAAAATCGCAGACCCGGGAGAGCCAATGAGAGGAGATGTGGAGAGGGCTGACTGGCACCCTGACATACAGCCAGGATGCAGAGAAATAACAGGAGCTGTATGCTACCTGTTCCAAGCCTACAATGGACAACCAAGAATAGAAAAAGCAGATGAATGCCCCATACTGCAAAAAGCAAAAGACCTGCTGTGCTAATCCGGCAGATCATTCATTTTTTAATCATTTTGCATAGTTATTGAATATCCAACCGATTGCGACAACAATCAGGATAATCGGTATCCAAGGAACTTTCACCACAAAGAAACCCAGGTCATTCAGCAGCCATATGATCCCGATCACCAGGACAATAACTGCAAAAGTCGGGAATCTCCTAGCCGGATTTATGTATTTCATGCATATCACCTCATCATGGGAATTGATCCAGATTATCATACATCATAATGACACATCACTAAAAAATGCACTTACTAAAAAATACACCCACTAAAAAATATACTCACTAAAAAAGTTTTCTATAAAAACAACAGCAGACTCAGAGCCATGGTCCCCATGCCAGCCAAAAGCCCATATATGGAAAGATGATGCTCACCATATTCATGAGCTGCAGGAAGGAGCTGATCGAGAGAGATAAAGACCATTATGCCTGCAGCAACCGCAAAAAGCATGCCAAACACAATCCCATTGAATAAGGAATACAAAATCGTGAAACCCACAAGAGCACCAATTGGTTCTGCCAGGCCTGAAAGGAAAGAATAAAGAAAAGCCTTCTTCCTGCTGCCTGTGGCATAGTATAATGGGACTGAAACAGCAATCCCTTCAGGTATGTTATGCAAAGCTATTGCAAAAGCAATCATCACACCGAGGTGTATATCATTGATAGCGCTTGCGAATGTAGCAAGGCCCTCTGGAAAATTATGCACAGCAATGGCCAGTGCTGTGAGGATACCCATCCTATAAAGGCACCTCCTGCACTTCCTGTCAGGCTTACTTCTCATCTCCTCAACCATATGGATCTCATGGGGGTTCTCAAAAGTCGGGATAAGCCTGTCAATCAAAGCAACAATAAGCATACCACCAAAGAAAGATGCGACTGTGATCCATGTCCCTGCAACAGTTCCAGACGCTGATATAAGGCTTTCCCTTGCTTCAGCGAATATCTCGACAAAAGAGACATAGATCATGACCCCGGCAGAGAAACCCAGAGCAACAGAAAGAAACTTAGTGTTCGTCCTCTTGGCAAAGAATGCAATTGCACTCCCGATGCCTGTTGCCAGACCTGCAAAAAGTGTCAGAGAGAATGCAAGAACCAACGTGGATGTCTCAATCATCTGCCATTACCAGCATTATTATTCTTACCATCGCTATTATTATTGCCATTATTATTCCCATTCTCAAGCCTTTCAGTATGCCTGCAGCCAGGATATTTGGAGCAACCCAGGAAACTCCCATAAACAGATTTCCTCAGGATCATATCAGAACCGCACTTCGGGCACTTCTTCTCAATCTTGCCTGATTCCATATCCTTTATCTCCTGCTTAGCCTGCTGAGAGAGCTGCTTGGAAGGACACTTATCATTCAAGCAAAGCTCCTGGGTCTTCTTGCCTGAACCGATGATGATCATGGGATAATGGCAGTGCTCACACTCCTTCTTAGCAGACTTGACCTTGCCGAACTTCGGGAGCGAGAAAGTGGTCTTGCAATCAGGATACCTGTCACATGCGATGAACCTGCCGAACTTCCCGGTCCTCTGCTGGAGAGTGCCCTCCTTGCAGACCGGACAGGAGCCGATGAAAGCCTCCTTATTCCTTGTCTCCTTGTAGGCATCAGCAAGCTCTGTACCAATCTCCTTCTCCTTCTTCTTGAAATCAGCCAAGACCTTGGTCAGGACATTCCTGGCATCATCCAGTACCTCCTGGCCTTTCTTCTGCTTCTCCCTGATGCTCTCCATCTCGTCCTCAAACTTCCTGGTTAGGGCCTCATCGAGGATCTCAGGACTATATTTCTGGAGTGTCTCGACTGTGCGGATGCCGAGCTGGGTCGCCTTGATAGATTTCTCGACGACATAACCCCTATCATAGAGAGAGTCAACGATGCCTGCCCTCGTAGCCTTTGTGCCGAGGCCCCTCTTCTCAAGCTCCTTTATTATAGAAGCCTGAGTGTATCTCTTAGGAGGCTGGGTCTCCTTTGCCAGCTCATCAATGCTATTGACAATGATCTCATCACCCTGTGCGACCTTGGGCATCTCCTCTTCCTTGAATGTGGCAAAAGGGCCATAATAGACATGCCATCCTTTCTCAATGGTCCTTGTTCCCTTTGCAATGAAAATCTCCTTGTTGACGTCAATCTTGATGTTAATCGTCTCCCTGACAGCAGGATCAGCAAAAGTGGCCATGAATCTCCTGGCAATGAGGTCGTATACTTTCTCCTCCCTGCCGCCCACCTTTGGGGCAATGCCTGTCGGATAGATTGCCGGATGCGCAGGATCAGTCTTCTTGCCATTATTAGGGACCAAGGACTTCCTCCTGAGAAGCTCGCTGCACAGCTCCTTATACTTGGACTGCCTGGCAAGATTGGTGAGAATACCAGCATAGCCTATCTCCTTTGGCAATACCTGGGATGAGGTCCTCGGATAAGAGATGTAACCTGAAGAATAGAGCTCCTGGGCAATCTCGAGAGTATGCTTTGGCGAGATATTCAAGGTGCGGTATGCCTCTGTCTGCAGTGTCGTCAGATCAAAAGGCGTGGGAGGAGCCTGATTGAAAGTAGAGGTCTTTGTCTCAGAAACCAGGGCTTTCCTGCCCTTGACATTCTGCATCACCCTGTCAGCTTCATCCTTGTTCCAGAACTTATCCTTCTCATGGAGCGCGATGATCAGCTTCTCCTTCTCCTTCGGGGTGTAGCCCCTGAGCTCAATCTGCCAATACGGCTCAGGCCTGAAAGCATTTATCTCCAATTCCCTATCGACAATAATCTTCAAAGCAGGACCCTGCACCCTTCCGCTGCTCAGGATCTTGAACATGCCAGTCGAGTGCTTCACAGCAAGGCTCAAGGCGCGGCTGAGATTGATACCATAGAAGAAATCAAGGACATGACGGGTCTCGCCGGCATTGGCCTGGCCCCACTCAAGAGTCGGCCTGATTTCCTCATAAGACCTTATCAGATCAGGCTTGGTCAGAGTAGAAAATTTCATCCTCTTTGCATCATCCTTGTTGCAGATGAACTTCAGGATGTTATGGCCGATGACTTCGCCTTCAATATCAAAATCAGTAGCAATGACAAAAGTATCAGCATCCTTGGAGAGCTTCTTGATAGTGTTAAGATACTTCTTGGTGAATGCAGAAGACTTGCTTATCTCAGAAGTCGGCTTCCAGGCAACATCAAAGACAGGATAAGTCCATTTACCCTTGTTCCGTTCAGCAACACCAAAGAGATGGCCTACTGCGGCGCAGACAACAATATCCTTCTTGCCATGAGTGATCTTATAATAAGGGACACCCTTGAAGGACTCCTTAATCGGCTTCCCGCTGGCCAATGCATCTGCTATCTTCTTAGCAGAACTGGGCTTTTCAGTGATAATCAGCTCGTAGGACATGGAAGCAGAAAAAAATGGTTAATTTAAAAAGGTTTTGAGCCCTTGATATATGCAAATACAGGGCTTTCAGCAAAAATTTATAAATGAAATCTGGGAAATATTGAGAAAATGGAATTTCTGGCAAGCTATCTATCACAATACCCAATATGGCTGCTTGGAGTGATATTCAGCCTAATGGCCGGACTTGCAACAGGAGTAGGCGCCCTGCCAGCTTGGAGCAGGTATTGTGTTAGTATTCCAGGCGATACTCCCATGGGCGCTCGCGTTCGCAGCAGGAGCAATGCTCTGGGTGATCAGCGATGAGATAATACCTGAGACGCTCAGGAAAGGATTCGCAAAACAGGCAACCTGGGGGCTGATGATAGGTTTTGTGATCATGATGTTCCTGGATGTAGTGCTAAGCTAGAAAAATCCCATAGAATAAATGAATAGAATAAATGAATAAAATAAATGAATAAAATCATGTCTTGCAGTAACCGTCCCTGCAGCCCTTATCACACCATTCCCTCTCTTTCTTCATCACTGCACCATCGCAGTAGAACTCATAGAGGAAATTGGGATTATCAATATCACAGTAATCTACAAACTTCTTGCCGTTGGTAAAAACATGCCCTTTGACAGTGTAATTCATGCCATCAGAATCAAAGCATAAGACATCATCAGGTGCCTGGTTGCATTCATTTGTCATATAATCAGACCCATCTGTGAGATCAACCGTGAAAACTTCTGAGACCGCAGCACCGCCCTGATACCAATCATTCAGCAGTCTTGCATAATACACCTTGCCTGGCTCAAAATGAAGAGTGGTATTGGCAGGACAATCACTGCATATAAGAAAGTTCTTGTGCTTCTCGATCAATCCGTTGTAAGTGTCAAAATCAGTGAATGTAAAATTATTCTCAGAAAGCTGGAAGATGGTCTCTTTCTGGATGAGCTCGAATCTGTATGACAGGCCGACAGCCTGGCGCCCTTTCTCGCATGCAGGATAGATCCTGAATTCCTTCAGGTTCTCATCTGTGAGAAACTCGTACTCCTTGATGAGATCATCCTGGCCAAAGCCAGTTGTGTTGTCATCTGAGACATTAGTAAATACATCAACCCCATTAGGGATTCCTGTCTGATCATCACCTGAAATGTTGTCTGCGGTGATGGGAACAACAGGCTTGCAGGCTGTGAAAAGAACCAGCACCAACAATGATAAAGACAATAGGGATAACATTCCTGATGACAAAATATCGGATGACAATCTTCTCATAAACATCACCGAAGCTTCAAGCAGCACAGAGGTATATAAATTTTTTTGATACTTTTAAACTGGCTGAAGCTTACCCAGAAAGTTTTAAATAGCCAGAAAGAGTGTTGTCCTGCATGGAAGTTAAAGATGTGGCAGCAGGACTGAGGGATCAGATCCTCGGCCGGACAGGCAACAATATCCTGTTCAATGGACCAAAGAGGATTGACAATGCCAATTTCCGGACAATAGAGAAAATAACCGGGAAAGAGATAAGCTGCTTTGTCGATGGCGGGAACCTTGACATCATCAGGTCAAACAGCATCAATCTCCAGCTAGTCAGGGCCTGCGGAGCTGTCTTTGAGGGAAATGTGAGGAAAGACATCATCAAAGAGGAATTCTTTGTTCTGACAAGAACAGAAATAGAAGGAGAGGACATGAGATACATCGCAAAATGCTACGGGACCTTCAATGAGGAGTTCATCTTCGATGCATATGAGCCGACGCTCCGCGAAGGCAACTTCAGGGTCGAGATATCAAAGATCGGCGAGACAGTACGCAGGTATTTTGAAGTGATATTCATGTCAAAGATAATCGAGAGGATACCCGGCATGGCATATCTTGTCAGGGACGGGAAGCTCAGGGCTGAGATTGTCGGCGAAGAGAAGCATTGCTCGACATTGCTCTCAAGAGCAGATGAGAAAGGCATCATACTGGCCGGAGTGGCGAAGACAAACAGCATAATAACAGACCATGGGATCCCTGCTTCAAGCGCACTGATTAAGAGGGCGCCGCCAGGCAGATGGCAATACCTGCTTGAGAGCGGAAGGATCAGCAGCCATATGGCAAAGCTCAACGAGAACAGCAGGCATGTCCTTTATGTAGAGTCGACTGATGATGCATTCAGCATGCTGGCAGAGAACTCATCTGATGCGGCATTCCCCGGATATCCTTACGGCCTTGTGATGGCAGACAGGATGGCAAGAGTCAGCTTCAATGAAGGGGAATACTACAAGACAAGGCTTATGGCAGAGATGGGGAAGGACTGGGAGAGAATCAAGGACATGATGACAACAAGAGACGCCCATGACATACTGGACAATATGGGCTGATGCCGGCTGATTCCCATCTCTGAGTAGCTAAAAAACATTAAATACCCGACGCAGTTGAGCACCCATATGTTCGATGTCATCACAGTAGGAAGCGCAACAGTCGATGTGTTTGTCGACACTGAATCTGAACTCATCAAGATAAGGACACCAAAACATCTCGAAGAGCTGATAGCATATCCCTCTGGATCAAAGATCCTCATAAGGGACATAATATTCATGACCGGGGGCGGGGGAACCAACACAGCAGTGAGCTTTGCCAGGCTAGGGCTGAAGACAGCATACTTCGGGAAGATGGGTGACGACGACAATGGTAAAAGGATACTGACAGAGCTCAAGAAAGAGAAGATAGAATTCGTCGGCTATGTGTCCAAGAAAAAAGAGGACAGGACAGCATATTCCATAATACTTGATTCCATAGAGCATGACAGGACAATATTGGCATACAAGGGATGCATGAACTCCTTCAGCATGGAGCATACCGACAGGAAGAAGCTCAAGGCAAAATGGTTCTATTTCTCCAGCCTGGTGGGAGATGCATTCAAGACACAGGAAAAGCTGGCAGAATTTGCAAAAAAGAACGGGATAAAAGTTGCATTCAACCCAAGCAATTACCAGGCAGAGAAGGGGCCGCTCTTCCTGTCCAGAGTGCTCAGGAACACAGAAGTGCTCATACTGAATGATGAAGAAGCCGGACTGCTTGTCCGCGGAAGCATCAAAGAGATGCTTGTCAAGCTCAGCAGGCTTGGCCCCAAGATTGTCGTGATAACAAAAGGGAAGAAAGGATCAGAAGCATATGACGGAAAATACCATTATGACCTCAAGGCAAGAAAGATAAAGGTTGTCGAGACAACAGGAGCAGGGGACTGCTTTGCCTCGACCTTCATTGCAATGCTGATAAAAGGCAGGGATGTCAAGAGCGCAATGAAGCTTGCGCAGATAAATTCGGAGTCAGTCATACAATACAAAGGAGCAAAAAACAACCTTTTAAGCTATAAAAAACTTATAAATTCATCTAGAAAAACAAAAATAAGCATAAAAAAATCCATTTTGAATCAAAAAATGTAAAAAATCACCTCAATTCTTTTCAAAGCAGCCAGAAAAATTTTTAAATAAGGCACCCATAAGATGAATCAAGAGGTATAGAGGAGCTCCCATGATAGGATATGACAGAAGGAATATTGCTGACATTGAGAATGAAAAAACAGGATATGCCCGAGAGTGGGGTTTCGTGATTGTAATCCTGATCCTTGGGATCATACTCATACTGATGTAAAGAGGCGCATAGATATGGTGAACATACATAAGATTGTACCCAACAAATGCCTGTTTCTTGCATATGACCAAGGGCTTGAGCACGGGCCATCAAGCGACTTCAATGAGACCAATGTCAACCCGGAATATGTACTGGACATCGGAGTGAAGGGAAAATACAACGGCCTCATCCTGCTGCCAGGAGTTGCAGAGAAATACAGCCAAAACTTCCTAAAGAAAGTGCCGCTAATCGTCAAGCTCAACGGCAAGACAGACATAGCAAAAGTGGACCCTTACTCAGCGCAGATATGCTCAGTAAGCAGGGCAATAAAGATGGGAGCAGATGCTGTCGGATACACAGTCTATGTAGGAAGCGCTTTCGAGTCCACGATGTTCAAGGAATTCTCAAAAATAGTCGAAGAGGCGCATGACCATGGGGTGCCAGTAATAGCATGGATGTACCCCAGAGGAAGATTCGTGCACAACATACTTGACACTAATGTGCTTGCGCATTCAGCACGTGCAGGGCTTGAACTAGGCGCAGACATACTGAAGCTCAACAATAATGACGACCTCCCAGGGCTGAAATGGGTTGTCAAGAGCGCAGGAAAAGCGAAGATCGTGTTCTCAGGAGGGTCAAAGCTCTCAGAACCGGACTTCTATAAGCACATAGAGTTCGGCATGAAAGCAGGAGGGACAGGTGTGGCGATAGGAAGGAACGTATGGCAGGCAGAAGACCCGCTTGCAGTCACAAGGAACCTGAAGAAAATAGTCCTAGAAGGTAAGAAAGCAGAAGATATCATAAGGGAGGCAACCATTTGAAGGAAGTGAGCAGTTCCTGCCCACACTGCAGACAGCCGATAAACGGAAGGGTCTGCAAGGATTCCGTCGCGATATACTGCCATTGGTGCGGCAGCAGGGTAAGGATATGAAAACCCGAGCATCAATTCTCTACAACAAATATATCCCTTGACAATGACCTGTGGACAAAAATCCTGAAATGATGCAATATCTTCAGGTTATGCTCATTCATTAGGTCTGCTGCAGAGGCATTATGCGGGAAGACAAGCACAGCCCTTTTCCTTAAATTCCTGCCAAGGACCCCGAGGAATCCTGAATAAAGCTGATGGCGCGGCAATGTGAGCTTAGTGCCCTTGCCGTAAGGCAGGTCAGTGACTACATAATCGACCTCAGGCATGGTCAGTGCATCGCGCTTCTCGAGCGTGAACACTATCCTGAAATGATGCAGATTCTTCCTGGATGCATCAATGTACTTGTCGTCGATGTCATAACCCGCAGGATGCAGCCCCATCAGGCCTGCCTCTATCAGGATGCCGCCTGAACCGCAGAAAGGATCAAGGATCATGCTGCCCTTTTTTGCACCGGAGAGATTGACCAATGCCCTGGCAAGCTTCGGCTGCATGGATGTCGGAAGACGCACAGGCCTGAGATGAGGACGTCTTGCAGAGAATGACTCTGTGAGATCAGATTCATGCAGAGCACATATCACTTTCTTTGGGAAGATGAAGAAAGTAAACAATGCAGAAGGGCTGCTCAGGCTGACTTCAGGAGCCTCAAGCCTGCGCCAGATCCTGCCTGCAAAAAACTTCTCGTCATAGCCCATTCTGCAGTATCTCTTCATCCTGACAGCAAAGCTCTTCCTGCAGTGCCTGCTGAAGCTGAAGCCCATCATCTTCTTCTCCAGATCCTTATGAGAGGATTCAAACAAGAACCTGTATATCGAATGCGTGAAAGCCAGTCTCCTGGAGAGGTCAGGGGCATCAGTGATCAGGATATTTTCAATCAGCACAGATGATTTATTGCCTGAAAGGGCGAGCACTTCAGCCCTGGCAAGATCCAAGTTCTCCTTTGATAACAGGAAAAGGCGTTTCATGACAGCTGTTCAGTGCAGGGCAATATAAAGGTTGATAAAGGTTGATAAAGTCTGAGATGTTTATTTTCTATATTAACAATTATTATGTTATTACTTGTTAGTGATAAATAATCGAAAAGCTTAAATAGTTGGGATACCCAATAAGACATAGTCCAAGATAGGTCCCATATAACAAATAGAACATTTATAAATAGAACAAGAAAAAATGAGGGTCTGAAAGACGATGAACGAAACACTGCTCCCATTCATGTACTTAGCCGTAGCAATGCTCGGCTTCTTTGTCGGCAGAGTGCTGACAGCGATACAGTATGAAGCATTCAAGTCAATTTCTAAGAAGAAAGAAAAATCAGAAAGTACGGTAGCCGGGAATTGAACCCGGGCTTCGACCTTGCTCCAAGATAATGGGAGGGTCGAGTCATACCGTTAGACCACTACCGTGCCAAGCTCTTCCTTGAGAATCGACCGGATTTTAAATTTTATCTTTCTTGGCATGTCTGCAGGATAGACCCTGAAGAACTTCTTCATGAGATAATCCTCTTTTGCCATGGCTTCCTTGAGATATCTCTTCCTGAATACATCCATAAGATAACCTTTTGCGCCATTCCTGTAAGCCATGAGGAAGGCAAGCATCTGCTGCTCCCTGGCCTCAGGAGTCTTCTCATCAGCATCATCCAGCCTCCTTGAGAAAAGGCTGAAAGAATCTCTATTATCCCTTGAAAGCATGCTCTTCCTGAAACCTATGGTTCTGGGATTGACACCCAAGGCCTTCAGGAAGATGAAATTCTTTGCGCAGGAAGAGCACTCATGACACCACCTCTTCTCTCCCGTACCAGTAAGGCAATCACAGCTGAACTGATGCTTCGCAATATCAGGATAACGCGTGTGCAGAACCTTCATCAGGAATATATTCGCCATCGGCCTGATGACACTTGTCACCCTGACCCTGCCTGATGTCATCCTCTGTACCATCCTGTCCTGCACTGACTGCCAGTGGGAGGTCTGGTCAAATGAAGGATTCATCAAACCCCTGCTGCCCATCAGCCTGAAATCCAGGTCCTGCTGATTCCCGAGCACGACATAACCTGATCGTGTGGCATGCGTGAAAGGAAGCATCATGAAAGCGAAGCCAGTCATCATATGCATATAAGGCAGACAGGTCTCAGGAACATCCCAGAACTCGAAATCATTGAAACCCTCAAGCTGGTTGTCGACGACAAAACCACCTGCCTTGAACCTCTTCCTGAAAATACCTATCAACCTTTTCTTGTAGATGTTCTCCTGTCTCACGAGATGGCCGTTTATGTAGACAACAGCAGGATCGAGGCCTATCTCCCTACAGAGAGCAAAAGAAAGCAAGGAATCCTTGCCAGCAGAGAGAGGGATGACTGCCTTCTCCTCTGGATCAGGGAGGTATGAAGGAGAAATGGTGTCTCCTGAAAAAGTGTACTCCATCGCATTGAACCTCTCCAGCACAGCCTCTGCAGACTGCCTGTAATCCTCAGTGGATTCAGGGATGCTCTTCCTCATCAGCTCCAGATACCTGTCAAAGAAAAAAGGCCTTGGAGTCGAGTATTCCACTTTCCTAATCCTGCCAGATGTGATGGGGCCTGCAAGCGTGAGAAGCGCAGCCAATTCCTGAAACAAAAACTTATTATCAGGATAATCCTTCCAGACACTGCCCGGAAAAGAGAGGGAAAAATCCCTGCCATGCACAAACCGCAATCCACGGGCAGCATTCCTTATGTCAAGCTCCATAGAACACAAAATGAATCAATCATTTTTATAATTTGCTGAGGAAGCGGCAACAAGAGCATCGACATCGAGCCTTGACTCCTCAGACTCGACATCCTCAAGCCTGGAGCCTGTCATCGGGTGCTTTGGCCCGAGTACAGAGCACATCTCAGGACCCTTTGAAACATCATATGTGCCAATCCTCTTGGCAAATGATATGATCTCATTCTTATCAAAACAGAGAACAGGCCTGACCATCTGGATCCTCACAGCAGATGTCGTGGACTTAAGATTTGAGAGGGTCTGCGATGCCACCTGACCTATATTCTCCCCAGTAATCAGGAAATCAGCGCCAATCCTGTGCGCGAGCTGCTCAGCAATCCTGAACATCATCCTCCTCGTCAGGAGATAGAAAAAACGATGGGAGCACTGCTTAGCGATCTCGGCCTGGATAAAACCAAAAGGAAGAACAATGAAATCAGAACAGCCTATCTTCCCAGCCAGGATCCTGGATTTCTTCTCTGCAGTGTCATCAGTCAAGGGCTCAAGAGAGAAATGGACTGCAACAACCTCAAACCCCTGCCGTCTCATCATGTAGCCGGCGACAGGGCTGTCAAACCCTCCGGACATGAGCAGTAATCCTTTCATGGCACCCATAACCCATTGGGAAAGAAATCAGATTATAAAGTTTATGATAAAGCCTATGATCCCTGCAAGGGCAAGATATGACAGGCAGGGGACAAGATTCCGCCTTATGATGGAGCCCTCCCTGTGATGCAGGCCGACAGTCGCTGAAGCTGCAACAATATTGTGGATTGCAATCATGTTGCCGACAGCAGAGCCAACAGCCTGCAGGGAGATTATGAGCACAGGGGAAAGTGAGAGAAGCTTAGCTGTGTGGAACTGGAATCCCGAGAAGAAAAGATTGGAGACAGTGGATGAGCCGGCCATGAAAGAGCCGAGCCCGCCGATAAAAGGAGAGATGAAGACCCACGCAAAGCCCACTGTCGATGAAAGGAATGATGCCATCATTATGGGCATAGAATCAAGACCAATGGAATTCATGTGGGAGTTCTGGAGGAGCTGGACAGTGGCAACAATGAAAATGAGTGCGACAAAAGGCACACCTATCTTATGCAATGACTCGCCAAAAGCCTCAGAAAGCTGATGCCCAGACATCCTGAAGAAAAAGAAGATGAACAATGCGACAACAATGAAGATGAAACCAGGGAGATAGAAAGGAGCCAAAGAATGCGAGATCCCGGTCCCCATGATGGATGAGAAACTGACACTTATGCCCTGCAAAAACCCCTTGATGCCCAAAGAATCGAGCCTTGTCAGGATAAGCAGGACGCTTATGAGAAGATAAGGAAGTATTGCCCTGAAGACATCATATGAGCCATATGATCTCATCTTGAATGCCTTCTTCTTAGAGAAATGATAGACCTTCTCCGGAACCAGGAAACCCCTTTTTGTAGTCGACACAAGAATCATCATGCCAATCATGCCGCCGACAAGGGAAGGGAACTCAGGACCGAAAAGGACAGCTGTGAGAAGATAAGGCAGGGTGAAGCAGAGACCGGCCCAGACAGAAAAAGGCCACAGGGCCAAGCCCATAGACCATGACTTCTCCTTGGAAAAATACCTCATGAATACAACGACAACCATCAGGGGAACAAAAGTGCCGATGATGAAATGAATCAGGGCAGAGAGCATCGTGACCTTTGAGAGGAAGACAGGCAGCGTATAGCCGAAGGCATCAAGCTCGAGCTGAGCAGCAGCGGAATCAAAGACAGATCTTATGCCGATGATTATCGGAGTCCCGACAGCACCGAATGTGACAGGGGTTGAGTTTGCGATGAGAGCAGAGACCACAGCAGCTATCGGAGAGAACCCCAAAGTCACAAGCAAAGGGGCAGCAAGGGCAGCAGGAGTGCCGAAACCGGCAGCGCCCTCGATGAAGCTGCCGAAGATCCAGGCGATAAGCAAGAGCTGGATCCTCTTGTCAGGAGTTATCGATGAAAGATATGAATCGATTATCTCAATGGCTCCTGCCTTCTGCATGAGCCTGAGGAAGAATATCGCTCCGAAGATGATTATGATTATCTCTATCGACACAAGAAGGCCCTTGATTGTGGATGCGCCGATGACACTGAACGGGGATTTCCAGAAAAAAACCAGGATAAGAATCGTCGCAATATATGTCAGTGGCATGGCCTTGAGAGCAGGCCACTTCCAGAAAACCATCAGCAGGAATATGAGAATTATTGGTACGAATGACAGGAAAACAAGCAAAGGCTCCATAACCTGAAAAATTGAAGAACAGTTTAAAAATGTTATCTTCAGAGAGCATTCCTTGCCTTATGGACCCTGAGATACAATTTCTGACCGGGGAGGATATTATCACCGACAGCACCACCTCTCACATCAACAACATCTTTCCCGGCCACTTCAGCAAACCTGTTTCCATTAGAATCATCCAGATTATTGAAATCCCTTGCAATCCCAAAAGGCCATTCACCAGACTGCACAATGTGCCTTAATACGATAGTGCCGTTTGGTTTTGTCCTGATATAATCAAATCCTGGCAATGACATTAAATCACTAGCTCTTCCAGGCCTGGATCCGGATTGTGATGCTGATGCAACGACAGGCACCTCACCATTGACTTCTGCTGAATACATCGCAGCATAATTTGCTGCAGTCTTCTCTGAATATTCACGGATACTACTTCTACACGACACTGTGAAGTCATTTTCAGCCCTATTAGAAAGCCAGTACCTCGCTGCTTTCCTTGCATGACTCGGCATGTGATGAGCAGTAGCTATGTATTTGACAATATCATCCTTGTTTGAAGACCAGACACCAGAAAGCGTTGCCAACTCACTCCTGTTCAGAGATCTTATCATATCTGCAAGATTACTGATCGCAAAGAGATAAGCAGCCTTGTGATGATCATTGCCTCTCAAGTTGATCACACTCCCCGGAATCTGCATCCCACTTGGCAGAGCCGGATTCACAGAGGAAGCACCATCACCAGTCCCTGCATTTACAGCAAATGAAGTCCATTGGTATAGACCGAAAGAGGCATATCTGTCATGCATCGCAGGTATCATCTCAAGATACTCCCTGCCAGCATTCCTCAGGATGAAATCAATAACTGCCTTGTTCAAGTTGCCATCCTTCCCCGGCATAAGCTCAGTGAGAGCATAGCTCAGAAGATCGTGCTCTGTGAGACCTGCGCTTATTTCCTTCAGCACATCCAATTGATCATCACTCAATCTTTTCCTGCTCTTGACAGTATTCCAATCAATATTATCCCTCACTTCCTGCATAGCTTTCCCACATTCACCAAGATAACTTTCAAGTGTCATGGTATGCTTTATCTTTCCACTCTTGTATTCAGCAACATGGGACTTCCAGAACTCATATACTGCAGGACTGACCTTCTGCCCATGATTTCTGCACCATCCCTCCTTCTTCGCCAGCATCCTGTCCAGCTGGGCATTGAAATCAACTGAGACTGTTGGGGATATAACTCCTGAAAGGCCAGTGTAAAGAGACCACAGTGAACCATCAAGGATATTCCTCCCTACAAGAGCACCAGGTGTGACAGGGTCTCCATTCTGCTTCACAGGGTATTCTGGCATAGTCCTATCCTCCATCTCAGGAGGAGGCTGTCCAACCACTTGCTCTACACCAGGAGGCCTCTCAAAAGGCCTCTCAAAAGCAGAGATTATCCTCTTAGCATCATAGCTGAAGTTCGACATGGCATCCTTAACATAGCCAGAAGAAAGGGCAATGCCCAAACCAGCAATCATCACACCTGTCCTGAGGCATGAGAGAAGGCTGACTTTCTTACTTTGCTGCTGCCTACGCTTCTGCCACTGCCTTATCTTCCCTGACAAGGGGACAGCGACATACTTGTTGCCTGCGACAAGGCCTGCGGAAAGGGCTGCATAAGTGCCGGCCATAGCAACTCCTGTATGCGGGGACTCGACTGAACGGTTGACAAGCTCAAGAAGCTGATCAGAACCGACCAGATAAGCAGTATTCAGGGCTGTCCATGCAAGAGTTGGATCAATATAACTGTCCAGACTGACTTTCCAGCCGGACCTGTAATCCTTGATCCTCTTGCTTATTTTATAGGTCTTATGAACTGTAGATTCCAGTATTCTGAAAACAACCTCTCCGAGATCCATGAGGATAATATGCAAAAGGATGTATATAAACTTTTTCATATTAATTACTGATTAGTAGTAATAGATTTTATTTTCTATATTGAATCTTAATACCCATTATAAACTACATCCATGATAAACTTAGAGTATCTGATTGTGCGATTCCCTCAAAAATCTTTGATTTTTGGGGCCCTAAAATTGCAAAGCTATTTTATGGTTTGGAATTAAAAATGACGCCCTGAAGAGCAGGGCATTAAACCCCTTGAAATGACAAACGTCATTTTCAATAAGATAGTTATTACTTAAAAGTAATAAAAAATCGAAAATTTTATATATCTCAGAATCCGGAAACAATGGAATGCACACAAGAAGGAAATTTCTGAGGGATGGCATAGGCCTAGTTGCTTTGCTTACTATGGCCCCGTATGAGATACTTGCAGCAGAACCCAAACACGGATATGCAATACAATACCAGGCAAGCAAGGATTATGGGAGCGCAAAAAAGACCTATGAAAGCCTTACAAAGCTTTTCCCAGACCAGAGCTTCATCTTAGCCCACATGGACGGCCTGTACAAAGTGCTGAACAACACACCAGCCGACGGCCGGTTCAGGAGCTGCGCAGACACACAGCGCGAGAAGAAGCTCGAGGACATACTGCTCTCTGCGCACGGCATCCGGCTGGAAAGCGAAGTGAAACCGCTCAACATAGACCATGACAGCGACTTCCTGCCTGTGGACATCAGCGACTGCAAAGAACCGAACGGATACTATGTGATGATCGCATCCAACTCAAACGACTCATATGTGGAGGACAATGTGAGAAGGCTTGCGGAAGCCGGATTCATGAACATCAGGCTCATGCCGACAAGACAGAACAGCACAGAATTCACAAGGACCCTTGTCGGAGAGTATGCAGAAGACGAAGGAGCAGAGTCAGCAGCGCTCAGGCTCTTCAGGATAAAGAGAGGGGAAGAATACTGGCTTGACGACGTGAACATAGTCGGGATCCGCGGAAAGAGATTCAGCTGGATCAGGCCAATGCAGAACCCGGATACAGAGAGGATATCCAAGACAAAAGCCGGGCAGAAGAGGATTGGAGGCATATCCATGGAAGAATTCTTCACAAGGGAAGTGGACAGGTACAACATGGAGAACGGCACTGATTATGACCCCTTCTTTGTAATGGCCTTGGCATACACGGAATCAAAATTCAAGCTTGATGCAACAGGATACAAGCTTGTGAAGGGAAGCGACGGCAGGCTGAAATATCATCTGGCAAATGGGGAGAGAGTGCCCACAGCAAGAGGCCTGATGCAGGTAAGCATAGACAACCTCAAAAAATACCATGTCAGGGACTGGAGAGACCCTGGCCAGAACCTGAGGGCAGGCCTGAGCCATATCCAGTATGCTGAAGAGATGTTCAATGATATGTTCAGGGGATTAGGCCAAGGATTTTATCAAGGCTGGAGAAAAAACAGGGAGAACAGGATGCTGGTCCTCGGAGCAGCCTATAACGGGGGCGAATACAGGGTTAAGAATATACTTATGGAAGCCAGGACCCATAAGCTTGATCTGATACTAAGCGATCTTCCTGCTGAAACAAGAAGGCATATAATGACTTTGACAGAACAATATAAGATGCTAAAAGACAATAAAGAGGGCACAATAGCATCAAATGAAGTATACCAAAGGACATTCAGGATTCCGGATCCAGTAATGTAATGACTTCTTAGTGACAACAAAATAGAAACATTTATATATAAGTTATATCTACTACATAGTAACAAATTCAAATACCCAAGGGCTTTTTCAGATCTTCTGAAAACCCCCCAAAACCTGGCTCTTGGGGATTTTTTTCTTTATCTAAGCAAACAAGACTGACCTGCCATCAGCCTGCGTCCCATTTGTCCATGATATCAGAATGGATGGCCAGGGCCATATCAATCACATTGTGCGATATGCCGGAATGGGTGACGATGCCGACCAGCTCGCCATTGGCCACCACAACAAGCCTCCTCACATTATGGGTGCGCATGAAATTGCCAAGCTCATCAACCTTAGACTCAGGAGAAACAGTGATCAGGGGCGTGCTCATGACTTCAGAGACTCTAGTCTTCTTCGGATCAAGCCTCCTGAAAAGCACCTTCGAAATCAGATCCCTCTCAGTTATCATACCG
Source organism: Candidatus Woesearchaeota archaeon (assembly GCA_016928155.1). Classification (NCBI taxonomy): domain Archaea; kingdom Nanobdellati; phylum Candidatus Woesearchaeota; species Candidatus Woesearchaeota archaeon. Next base: position 23,027 of record JAFGLG010000008.1, read on the forward strand.
AGAGGACTGTCAGAATCATCCACCACCACGACACAGTTCGTGGATGTGTCAAGTATCCTCAATGCCGCATCATAGACGGACCCATCAGGCTTCACTGTCTGCATGTCAGTCGACATGATCTCCATGGCCATGTGCTTTATGTCAGGCCTGTCCCTTGTATGGCCGCCGAGCTCATAGAACTCCCCTGAGATCTCGTGGAAATCATCCAGGGAAATATCAGACTGCTTCAGCTTCGCATTCAGCTTTTCCAGATAATCTATCGTCGCATTAGCTATATCAGTCTGGGTGACAAGGCCCAGAAGCATATTATGATCGACAACAGGGAACCGCCTGATGCTCTTCTCCTTCATCAGCTTTGACACCCTTGTGAAAGGCATCTCAGGATCGATTATCATCACAGGGCTAGTCATGACCTCCTCGACAGATACCTTGGAAGGGTCCCTGCTCTTGACAATGACTTTGGTGAGCACATCTGTCTCAGTGATTATGCCCTCAGGTATGTCATCCTTCATGATGATCACACAGCTGATCCTGTGGTTCTTCATAACCTTGACAACATCATCCACATTCGCCTCCCTCGGCAGGATGGCGATATCCCTAGTCATGATATCCTTTACCTTCTTCATTTTATCACTTCCTTGACAACATCATCGACAAACTCCCTCTTCCAGCCGATGTCATAGAGCTTCTGCCTGATGACCTCACCTGAATGGCCGAGCTGCCTGAGATCAAGTATATAAGACTTAAGCCTAGCCCTGTCCTGGTCTATCGGCATGGACTCCTTTCCGGCCTTCATCGATATATGCCTCTTCAATATGCCTATCATCTCGGCCCTGCCTGTCACATCCTCCAACTCCATGGCAAGCGCCTCGTCGCCCAGATCCTCCTTTGCCCACCTGTAGAAGTCAGATTCATCCAGGAACTGCTGATTAAGGTGCTGCTCAAAAGTGAAATCACTCATGGTCACAAGAGCCATGTAGAAGTCCTTGATGTTCTTGATGGACCTTCCGTCATTGAGCACAAGATGCTGCGACGGATGGAGATCCTTTGGCTGGAACTCGTCAAACCTCTCTTCAGGAAGCAGGAAAGATGACTCCTCAGGCTGCTTTGAAGCAAGGACATAATATGCCAAGCCGCCGACAAGTGCGCCCAGCAGGACAACTGACAGGATTACCCATAGAAGTGACCTTGACTTCACCGACGCAGGCTCCTCCTTCGCAGGACCTTCATCCTTCTCAGGCACGACACCACTTTCAGGCTGCTCCCTCGTGCCTGTGATCACAGTAGGCTGCTCCTTCACTGATTCCGGAATCCCCTTATCCCCTGAAGTTATCGCAAAATATGAAAAGCCGTCAGTCTCAGCCATGTAGAAATGATAGTCTGAATCCTGGGTCACATAAGACGTGGGCAGGCGCACCCACCCGTCATTGAAATACCTGTTCAGATATACCCTCTTCTCGTCAAAATCATTCAGGCTGAACCACAATTTCTTGACCCTGAACTCTATCCTGATATCATCCATGTCGCTGTTCATCAGATTCGAAGAGGATATCCTGAGATATTCGAAGACATCCTCCAGGACAGGTACAGATGCAGGCAATCCCTCCACCTTCTCCATTGTTATGGTGATGCCACGGAGAGCCTTCAGAGGAATGAAAGTCAGCCTAGTGACAGCCAGCTCAGCATTGTCCACATTGAATACACCCTGGATGCCAGCCTCGATGGAATCCCATCTCCTTGAAGACCTTGAAGGAACTGTCTCGACATATTTCATCACAAGCGGAGAGCCGCCCTTCATGACAAGGGGGGAACCTCCTCCGGAAGCTATATCATCAATTATGACAAGTGAGCTGGAGAACCTCTCCACACCAAAGGACCGGTTATCATACACTTTCACAGAGCAGTTCCATGTGTCACCCTTAGAAGTCAGGTCGGCAGAGAGGACATCGCTCGCGTTGCTCACATCCTGCCTGACACCATCCTTCCACCAGTAATAATACACCGTCATATTGTCGCCGTCTATATCATTGATATTATTCTCCTTGCATGCAAGGCTGTCCTTATTGTAAGCGTGGCCGGAAGAAGAAGATAACGATGGAGCGGTTTGGGTTGGGGGTGTGTTTAGAATCTCCAAGAAATTCTGAGCACTCACTCCATCGTTACCATCAGAGTCATAGCAGGACACATTCCAGGGATGGATGCCCTGCTTCAGCCTGAGGCTGAATGCGAAAGGGCTGCCCTCATCGACAAGCGTGCTGTTCCTGTATACGATCCCATTCACTGTGTCATTCAGGAACCATGTGCAGTTCGCCGGATTGATATGATTTGATGTGTTAGAAGTGAAATTGTAGATGTACTGCCTTGGCTTGATTATCTGATGCCTTGCATCCCATGCATCCACACAGAAAGTATTGTTCACAACAGCATTCTGGCTGTAGAAAGGACCGTTCTTCAGACGGCTGTTATGGCAGATGACAGAATCCCTGACCATGTTGCCTGATCCAGAGCTGAAATAGAAACCAAAAACTGTGTTCCCTGATATGTTTGCAGAGGATACATTGTTGGAACCTGCACTGAAATAGAACCCATACCGGTTATCATATGAATAAGAGCCGGTGAAACTATTGCCTTCAGAACCTGATCCCAGAAGGAAGCCGGACTCATTATTGCTGTATGACCCTGATCCATCAACAGTGCTGTTCAGGGAGGCTGAGAATACAAATCCATGCCGGTTGCCATAAGCCTCTGACCCTGATATGTAAGCCCTGTGGCTGTCAGTGATATTGAATCCGAGGACATTATCATATGAGATGACATCTGTGATGTCTGCGTCGTCACATCCTGACATGAGCAGACCATTATTATTGCTGTAAAGGCCAAGCCTTGAATATGTACCTATACCGCTCAATAAGCACCTGATGCCATGAGCCCGATTATCATACGAATCAGTATCAAGTATCCTGACCCTGCCAGAAGATGAGACGCTGATGCCATCAGAGTTATTGTAGATGAAAGAATCATCAATGGTCGTGTTGAGCGCATCATCAAGCATGATACCCTCATCTGCGCTGTCAAAAACCCATGTGCCAATGATCTGATTCCTATGTGAACTCTCCAGCAGGACACCCATACCATTCCCTGAAATGAAAGAATTTCTCACAATGTTCCCATGGCTATCCACTGAATAGAACCCAAGATCAGATGAACCATGAACAATCACATTGTCAAACATGTTGCTTCCACTCCCCAGCAGATATATGCCTTGGGACATGTTCATGACAGTGCAATCAGAGAATTCATTGCCGGAGGATGTGCCGACGACAAACCCCATATACCCGTGACTCACATCAATACCCTGGAAATCATTGCTGGAGCTGTTTTCCAGAATGACCCCGTAGGTGTTCGATGTCATGGCCATTCTGCTGAAATCATTGGTGCCTGAACCATTATCCAAATAGAGACCATAGGTGCTGCCATTGACGGACTCATCCTCAAAATCATTAGTCCTGCAATGATCCAGGTAAGCGCCATAAGCGTTTGACATATAATCATTTCCTGTGAATACGCTGCCAGTGCAGTTTGACAGAAACAGCCCAAAATCCTGCCCTTCAAAAGAGCAGCCTATCACTGAGTTCATATCGCTGTCCTCGCAGGACAGACCTTTGCTGTTGCTGCCCGAGACAACATCAAGAAACACATTCCTGTCTGAACCTCCGGATAAGGATATGCCTGACCCTGAGTTGTTCACAAGATCGCTTGAGTTCAGGATATTATAAGTGCTGTTGAACAGCACGAAACCATCATTGTTATCATACGCCCTTATGCCATGGAACTCATTATCAGAGCTTGAATCCAGGAATATAGCGGAGTCAAAATACCTGAAAGTGCAGTCCTTTACCGTGATGTTGGTCCTGCTGTGCAGGTAGATGCCGAATCCTGACCAGGCGCTGCCGCTGAATTCAGACCCGTTGCAGTCCAGGACAATATCATCTGATGTGAAATTGAAAATCCCATTACCATCAACATCAGAGATGTAATAAGGCGTTGAACGATAACAGACAGTATCTGAAGAAGATACCATGGTGTTGTCAGCCGACGGCGTGATGCAGGCGAATACAGGAGTGACTAGCAGAACTGCCAATGCCAGCCATATGACCTGTCTCAATCTTTCATCATCTCATCAAGCTTCTTGTCAATCTCGCCGATCTCCTTATGGGCCCTTGAACGATAACTGTAGATATAAAAACCGAGCATTCCTGCAACAATGACAACAGCCAACAGGACCCACAGCCAGTCCATGCCCTTTACAGCCTCAAAGAATCTCGGAACAAGCAATTCCTTCTCCATCTCCCTGACAGTCAAGCCCTGCTTCGAGACCTGATATCCTGCCTTCTTCGCGTTCAGCAGGATCTGGCCCTTCTCCTTTGACTTTGTGCTGTACATGCCATCTTTATCAGTAACAAAAGAATCTTTCCTGCCGCTCGGGTAAATCATGACAATCTCTGCTCCAGACACAGGACTGCCCGCATCATCTGTGATGATTATCGTCATAAGATCACCGATTCTGATCTCTGAAGGCGCATCAATCACCAATACCGGCAGGCTGCATGAGCCGCAATCCTTTGCGCATCCTGCACAGCCCTCATCCAGACTGCAAATGCTGTCACCGCATTCAGCAATATGATCATCCTTGACAGCATCTCCTGTGATATCCTTCTGAGGCGCAGGCGGGGACACAGGAGGCGGCACAGGCTCTTCTGGCTGACAGACACCGCAATCCTGAGGACATTTGGCACATGTCTCGCCGGTCTGGCAGTTCCCATTGCCGCATACTACTATGAAACCTGCTTTCAAGACCAATGGAGACCCACCATCACCAGAGGGGGTTGTATCATCCCCTGCAGGAACATAGCCTCCGCCCATGAAGACACCCAGCTCCTCATCGCCGGTCTGGCCATGATAGAACTGCTCATCGCCAGTGTTCGGGATGATAAATTCCGGGTCCATGGCTGAAGCCATGAATGTAAACAGCAAAACAGCCAAAACATACACAATCCAAATCCTTTCTTTTGTTCTCATGGTCCTGGTATCCCACATACTGTATGAGATGAGATTGTTATCACAGCAGTGCCATTGTAGAAGCATGGCTCGTGCAGCGAGGTGCTGTAACAAATGTCACCTTCTACCATACTCCCTCCATCACATTCACCCGGATTGAAGAAACCGCTATTTGATATTACAGTTTCCCCCACTTTGAGATTCCCTGTCTTAATGGTTACATTGCCGTCAATATCGTCGATATACAATCTCGTGGTGCCGCCAGCCAGGAAGACCAAGGGAGAGTTGGAGCTGTAGTTGGTGGCATATACTGTGCCCGAAATGTTGGCATCACCCATGACATCCAGTGCATTAGCAGGATACCCGTCTGACTGCGAGCCGCCAATCCAGAGACCTCCTGATGACAGATTGAACCTGTACTTAGCATTCCCACCGGAATTTTGGATGCTAAATTCTTCATATGTACCTGTCTGTATTGCACCTGCATTCTGAATCAGCTGACTACCCATATCAAGCGTACCACCCAATAACAGACTACTGGCTGTGAGCCAAGTACCATCAAAGCCAAAATTCGCCACATTCTGGATAGCCCCATTTCCGGGATATAAACCTGCAGCAAAATACACATTATCCCCAAAAGAGGCGTTACCTGAAACTGTCAGTCTCTCAGAAGGAGTATCAGTGCCAATACCGACATTCCTGCCCAGATCAGCAGGATACATATTATTGCCTGAGATGTTCCAATCACCATCATCCGCACCAGAAGGCCAGCTGATCTGACAATCACCATCCAAGCAGAGCTCTGGAGTATAAATCTTACCAGAAGCATCAGAAACATTGATGTTTCCATTCACATCAAGCTTTGCAGAAGGCGAAGAAGTGCCAATACCGACATTGCCCTCATTCTCAATCACCAACCTTGGGAATAACAATGATGTCGAATTACTCTGAATAAAAGACAGCTTAGTCCCATCATTCTCAATATCCCAATTGTGCCTGTCAGCCAGATCCACCTCACTCAACCTAATAGTAGGACTAGTACCTGCAGTAATATGGATACTCTCCTCAGGCGTTGACTCACCAATACCAATCCTACGATTAGACCCATTAAAATACATTCCCGCATCAACCCCCATAGGTATTGAACCGCTGCCCTCAACATGCAATGTCGGACGGACATCCAACCTCGCCACAGGAGAATCAGTGCCGATACCTACATTGCCATCATCCCCAATATAAACCTTAGTATCACCAGAAGTCTGCAAACGCAACGGACTGTTGCTGCTCACATTACTAGCAAACAAAGTGCCAGAAATATTCACATCCTGCGGATAACCCACCCTCGGAACAATCTGCGAAGAAGTATTAGTCCAAGGAGAATCACCGCTCGGCCAACCAGTCTGACAATCACCACCCAAACAAAGCTCATGAGTGTAAATCTTACCAGAGGCACCGCTTACATTGATACTGCCGTTCACAAACACACCAAGCCCCCCTTCAAAATAACCAGAATAACCATCCGGGCTGACAACAAGACCATGCACACCAAATGTCTCTCCAGAAGATGCACTTGCATTGCCAAAAACACCTGCAGAACCATCAGTCGAACCTGCTGAAATACCCATCACACCATATCCTGACCTTGAACCAATTTTGGAACTTTCATCACAAAAACCATACACACCTGCACTGCCATTGGCTGTCTCTGCACTCGATTCTCCCATCACACCATACACAACAGCATTACCTGTCACAACCCCTTTCACTCCGGCCACATCCGGATTTGTGCTCCCGGTTGATCCATAGACACCATAACTATTGCTGCTGGACCCGGCAACACCAACATCATTTATACTATTCCCAGAAACACCATTACCTGAATCGACTAAAGACTGAAGGCCTCTAGTATAAACAAAATGACCAAATCTTGTTGAGTTTGCGTTGGAATTCGTGACATCCTTGCCGATCGCTATCGCATAATTAGCATTCGCCACAGCACCATCACCGATAGCGATTGAATACATACCAGATGCAGTAGCGTCACCAAAGGCCATTGAAGCGGTATTTGACGCATAACTCGATGAACCTATCGAGATAGAATCAGACCCGCGAGCAACGCTCAAGCTCCCAATAGAGATAGCATCAGTAGCCAATGCATCAGCATTCCAACCCAGTGCAACTGACCCAGCAGTACCATTAGCATCTGATTGAGTGCCCAAAGCGAGATTATGACTACCCTCTGCAAATGTGCTATAACCCAAAGCTATCGTACCTGTCCCTGAAGCATTTGCATCAAGCCCAAATGCCATCGCAAAATCACCTGAAGCCTGCGCATCACTGCCGATGTAAAATGATTCTGGCATAGTGATGTTGCCTGAGACATTGATGCCATCATCAGTGTCCAAAAGCTTCCCCACTGTAATCTCCGAATTACTACCCCACAAAGCATAATAATCCGCTGCCCCAGAACCACTTACATTACCATCGCCTCCACACAAGCCATTATCCTGAGTACATACGGGGCTGCCATTTGCTTCAACAACACCATCACTCTTCACCAAGAATCTCGTCTCAGTGTTGTTATCAGTTACCTTAAGCATATCATAAAGGGCAGCATAATCACCACCAACAATCTCCTGATATGCCTTGCCATCACTCTGAATATTAATTCCCGCTCTATCATTAATATCACTATCATTGAAAACCTCGGCCAGTGCACCAACATAACTATTTTCACCTTGTTTTTCTACATCTATGAACATAAAAGCAGAACGCCTAGTCGGATTCTTAAAACTATCCAACTCCACATAATTATAATCATTCAAAGAACCATCAGCACTAACCCCAGCAACATATCCCACATATTCAGAATCCCCTGTCTCATTATCATATTTCCATGTTGTAAAACCCTCAAGATTACCACCCCAAGAATTCTGCCAAGTTGAAGGATTACCAATATGCACATTGCCTTTGCTATCCACCAACTGCAAAATCTTGCTCTCATTATCCCTAACCTCAATAATATTATCTGTCTGCCCATCAGCAGCTTCAAAAACTCCAACCTGAGTATCAAAATCCCCCTTAACATCAAGCTTTGCAGAAGGTGATGAGGTGCCAATACCGACATAACCTTTGCTTTCCGTCCCATTATGAGCCAAAACAACATTACCATCAGTAGAACCATCACCACCGGTAATATAAACATCACCACCAACACCAGATGCAGAACCAGGCTCAATAATAAGATTACCACCGCTACCAAAAGAAGAAAATGTCTTAATCCTACTATTAGAATTCTTAAAAGCAATATCACCAACAATCTGCAATCTCCCCTCAGATCCGTTAAAAGTCAGATGCTCAGCATAAGACAGATTTTCGGCATCCTCCCAATAAGCAAGCCTACTTGCCATACCTGAACCACTTACATTACCATCGCCTCCACACAAGCCATTATCAGCAGTGCAAACCTCACTGCCATTCACCCACATTCTGGAGTTAGCACCGCTGACATTGACATTACCATTGATGTCCAATCTCTGTGTCGGATCCTCTGTACCGATGCCTATATACCCATGATTATCTGCAGTCATAACCACACTATTATCCACTACAACATAAACCTCCCTGGCATCACTATCCACACGAAGCCCATCCGTGTTACCAATAGTGGTGACATCCCAAACACCAGAGGATTTGCCAAAGGTGATTGAACCATTGTTCCTAATGCCACCACCAACAACTAATCTCTCAGTAGGATTCAATGCACCAACACCTACATTGCCAGTGGCATCATCAACATAAACCCTCGTAATCCCACCAGTCTGCAGCTGCAAAGGACTGTTGCTACTCACATTACTCGCAAACAAAGTACCACTGATATTCACATCCTGCGGATAACCAGCCCCAGGAACAATCTGCGTACTCGTATTCGTCCAAGGAGAATCACTGCCAGAACCACACAAGCCATTATCAGCAGTGCAGACCTTACTATCATTCACCCAAGCATAATCACCAGTGATATTAGCCTGACCCTCAACATGCAACTTCTGCGAAGGAGAAGAAGTGCCAATACCGACATTAGAATCACCGTCAGCATACAACAACATTTCAGACCCCCTAATATCATAAATCCAAAAACTCCTAGAGTCAAGATCACTCTCATTATCAACCCAAAAACCGACCAAATAAGCATTCTGCCAAACATCAGAAGAATCCCCATAACCAAAAGCTATCTCACTGCCAGCACCCTCACCCAAACCCGGCACCTTAGCACCAAAATAAGACTCAGACCACTGACTACCAGAATCCTCATAAACCAAAAGCTTCTCCCAATCCTGAGCCATTATCCCAGATGGCAAAGTCCCATCACCGACAATCACACCACCATTAACATCCAACTTCGCAGAAGGAGAAGAAGTACCAACACCAACATTGCCCTCTTTATGCACAGTCAACAAGGCATCCCTTGAATCTGTGCTATTGTAAATAATCGAAAAGCTATCAGGAGAAACATATTCCCCCAGCCCAGCAAACCAGTCCACTCCTTCAGGGTTCTGAATCCTCAAACCAGCACCAGCACGAGTATTACCCCTCTGCAAAATCAACTCAGGACCCAAAACATAACTCGATGGAGCAAAGGTATCATTAACCAAAATCTTAGCACCAGAACCCATAACATCAAGCTTCTCAGAAGGAGAATCAGTACCAATACCCACATTCCTGCTCAGATCAGCAGGAAACATGTTATTACCCGAGATATTCCAGTCGTCATCCCCGAAAGGTGGGCAGTTCGTGCCATTGGCTAGGCAAGCAGAAACTCCATTGACCTGAAGATCAGTATCTGAACTTATAATACCAGCAACATCAACATCACCGACAGCAAAGATATCGCTGAAGAGGCCTGAGTTAATCTCGTGGACTTCCCTGAGGGAACCGCCCCGATATTCACAGATGTATGAAGGCGTGCCAGTCATTCCTGTTATGTTAACACTGGCATAGCCCACACCATAAGCATCAGTAGTGATCGCCTGCGAATCTGACAGGAGAACACCTGTGCAGTCAGCTGAAGTCGTCAGGTTGAATACATAATCAAATGCTGTATTCGAGACAACCTTGCCTGCGGAAAGTGGCCTGACATAAAAAGAGAGGGAGCCAGCTGCCGCTATGGGCAGTATCAAGAGGACAGCAAATACCATAAGAAGCAGGAGCTTTGAGCTGAAAAGAGCTAACTTTGCAGCCATCCCGATGGTATTCTTTCCTCTCATTTTCACACCTCTTTCCTGATCATCTGCTCAAGGAATCTTGTCTTTTCATTATTAGGCCATTTGTAGGCCTTGAATTTCGAGACTTTCATGACTTCAACAAGATTCAGGGACACAAGCTTATTCACTATCCTGAATATTGTTGAGACCGGAACGCCAGACTTCTGGGAGATCTCCCTCAGATAGAACTCGTGCGACTTGTGGTCCATGAATAATCTTATCACTGCCAATATCTTTGCGTCGAAGAGCTCTTCCAAAAGTCCCATGCAAAGCGAAATCCATATATGGGTTTATATAGTTTTCTATTTATAGAACAATACATTTTTTATAAAAAATCCAACTGAAATAAATTCTTTATTTATAAAACATTAAATTGTTTGAAAAATAAAAATGTATTTCATAAAAAGAATCAATTGAAATTATTGTTTATATGGTTTATAGTAATATTTTTCAAATTTGAAACGATATTTTTATAATAGAAAATGATGTTAGGCACTATTGTATCTGTTCTGAACAACCTCCTAAAAATTATCATACAAGAAAGACTTGACGTATTGAATCATATAGTTTTCTAATAATAGAACAACATATAATAAATGAAAATAAGAATCAAAAAAAAGAGATTAATAATAAAATAAAACATTAATTATTAATTGAAAAATTGTTTCAAAAAAGGAATAAATAAAAAAATATGTTTATAGAGGCAGATAACTCATTTTTCAAATTTGAAACAATTAACCAATAATAGAAAATTATTACCTTATTTGTTCCAATAATGAAATAATAAACCAGAAAAGGATTATTTCTTCAGCTTCTTGAACTGGTCATGCTTCTGGATGACTTCCTCATATGACTTGGGCATCGAGACCTTGTAATCCGGGCTCTGCTTGATGGCCTTTATCACAAGATCCTTCCCCCAGCCGGCATCCACCAGCACATCCCTTATCTTGGATGGTGTGTGGCCCCTGGCCAGCTGGAAATCCACATAAGCCTGAAGCTTCTTGGGAGGGACAGTGGTCTCCCTTATGCTGATCTTGGAAGAGAGATCCCGGTTCTTGAACTCTTTCTCATCTTTCGGGGTCATCTTTTGCTCATAGACAAAATAAGACAAGATTCCGACGACAATCAGCACCAGGAAAACAATCATCCAGGTAATGGGCTTGAAAGTGAAACCCGGCCAGCTGAGATGCCATCCGTCCCTGACAGCATTGCCAGAGACATTATTCATGGATGAATTGGCTGTGGCATTAGAGGAAGCGCCGACATCAGAATCATTGCCATCAGACTTCAGAGCCACTGCAGCTGCAGGAGGATCATCCTGTTTCCCAGCAATACAGAAATAAGAGAAACCCGGGGGTGCTGCACTGTAATGATAATAATATGCATCAGAGCTGAACTGCGAAGTGTCCAGCCCGACCCATTCATCATCAACCATCCTGAAAAGGCTTATGTCCTCAGGCTTATGATCTGACGGTACCCAGCTCTTCTTCACCCTGAAAGTTATCTGGGTCTCAGTTAGGTCATCATCATCAAAATTGGTTGTCTTCATGAAAAGATACTGGTAGGCATTCTTCAGGGGAGCGACTCCATCAGGTGCACCATTATAAGAGAAAACCCTCAATGCGACATTCGAAAGCTCCTTGTTAGGCTTGAACTCCACCTTGGTATAAGCCATATCATTTGAGCTGAAGGTCATATCCTCCCAGGTGTCCGCAAGTATCTTGCTGAAGATCTGCTCTTTCTTGTCAGAAGGCAAACCACTGCTTCCTCCACCACCGCCTCCGCCTGATGATGAAGTCGTCTTGCATCCGGAATCCTGTTTGTCAGTGTCACCATCACAGTCATTATCTTCTCCATCACTGCACTCATCAGTGCCTGATTCAGTGTCGCCGGGGTTTATATCATCATCATTATCATCGCAGTCCTTCTTCGATGTGTATTCGCACCAAAGTATGTTCGCAGAACCCCAGTCATCACCATCATTGTCAACACAGGATGGTTCCTCAAGGTCAAACTCATAGGAGTATATCCTAGAATGACCAAGCATATCCACTGCGGTTATTGTAAGATCATAAGAACCTGGCTTGAGATTGTTCTTTGTCACTGAACCGGACAGGGCTCTTGAAGCAATTGTGCCAGCTGAATTATGCGAAGGAAAAGTGCAATTCAGCTTATATGAGACATTAGAATATTCATTAGATGTGAAGTTTATCCTAAGATCTGTTGTGTTGTCCTCATCAACATCCATCTCATGATCATCAGGCGGGAAGATGACAAGCACGGGACTTTGGGTATCATTGACTGTGAATGGGTAGGTTGTTGAATTGGCGTTGTCATACAAGTCAACAAGATAAAGTGTGATATTATGCGGTCCGTTCTCCAGGATACCATTGGCAAAAGTTGTGTTCATGAAAGTGCCGTCAAGCACAGCAGAGAATGACCTTGCCGGATTGCCGCTGTTCAGCCTGAGAACCGGACCTTCATCCAATGTGTAGTTTGCATAAACATCCTCGCCGATGGTGAAAGCCATGCCCACATTTGTGCCGGTGTATACAGTAGAGTTCGGTGAAACCCAGGTCACATTGCCCACAATACTATCATCATAGAATACAATTGAGGAGAGATGATCAAATCTTACAGATGTTATATCACCAGTGCTTGTATAGCAAGGAGCTGGATCAACTGAGCACAAATCAAGTGGGTCACATTCAGTATCATTGGTGCAATAATCTATGAAATCGAAAGGCTGGAGGGACTTATTGACTGAAAGATTTCCAGTATAAGCATCATCTAGGAGGAAATCCTCAAAATTATCGAATGAGAGGATGAGCTGTGGTTCCTTGCCTGCAGCCAATAAAGAATCATTCAGCTCTTGATCTGAAGTGTTTATGACAAAATCATTGCTCCATGAAGCAGCTAATCCGTCAAAGTTATTTATCAATACAGTTATTATCTGGCTGACATTAATGTCAATATACATATCATAAGTGCCATTGACCAGCATTGTCCCATCCAGTGCAGCAGAATCATCATGCTCTGTGAGGATTATACCCAAGGCACCGCTTGCATCTGTCAGATCCTGCAAGGTCTGGTTGACATCAATCTCAATATTAGCAAAAATTGTTATATCCTCTGAGCCTATGTTGCCAGCAGAATCGTTAGCAAAGAATTGTATCATATTCCTTCCGGCAAATAATCCTGGAATCGGCGTCCAACCTTCAAGATCCAGATCAGTCCTGCCATTGAATTCATACCAAATCTTTTCTGGGCTCAAATCAGTGACATTATAAGTTATGTTTGCTGTTGAGGTTGAAATTGGGGCATTATATGAAGTTCCGAGAGCATCAAGGAAAATATCCGGAAGCACATCATCAAAATAATAGATTATGCTTACAGCTGCATTGTAATCAATATTACCCAGAATATCCTCAGCCCAGACATAGAATGAATGGTTGCCGGCAGTTGACTCATTGTGCGTCAAATTCTTCATATAAGTCATGCTGCCATCTGTGTCTGAAGTCGGGGCCTCATAAAACTTATAATAATACCTGGAGATGTTTGACATGTCAGTCGCTTCCCAGGTGAATGTGAAGAGCGGAGAGTTAGTCCAGGATGATGGGAAGACTTCAAGATCAAACACTACTGGGATTGAGGTGTCTTTTCCAAACTCAAAAGTCCCGGAATAACCAGTATCATTGTATTCGTCAGTGCAGGAGATGTTCCAGGAATAATAACCATCAGCGCCATCAAAGACAAAATTATTAGGACCTGGAAAGAACTCAAGTGTCTCATTCAGCGTCCCATTAATGTATAATGAACAATTGACATAATCTGAATCACTGTCTGAAATGTTGAAAAAAAGACTGATATTATCCTGAGCAAGAGGGATCCCATCCGGAGAGACAAGAGATACAATAGGCTGATAATATGCTACAGCAGCCAAGACATCAATCCTCGGGAAGCTCATGCTGTTTGCAGAATCAAAAACAGGCACGCCAGTATTCTTCAAGATATCCTCTTTCTCATCAGGAGTGAGAGCCATGCCATACTTGAGACCATAATATTGCGACATCAAGGCCAATGCTGCAGAGACATGAGGAGCACTCATCGAGGTGCCGTTCATCTCCTGATAATTATTAGTTAGATAAGTTGAATTTATGATTCTTCCTGGTGCAAAAAGATCCAAAGAGATGTCTCTGCAAGTAAATGATGAAATTAGATTATCTTCATCTACAGAACCGACTGAAACAACATTCTCAGCACAGGCAGGATAGGTCATTGATGAAGCATCACAATTATCAAAAGCATCAATGTTCCCCGCAGCTGCAACCAAAGATATGTTGGCAGCATGGGCTGCATCTATATTATAATCAAAAAGACCTAAGTTAGGAGCACAGTCATCACCAAGGCTCATAGATATCACTGTGATGTTATACAGATCTATATTCGAAACACACCAGTCAATTCCCAGGGCAATATCTGTTCCTTCACCTATACCGCTTGAATCCATAACCTTGACTGCCACAATGCTTGCACCGGGGGCCACACCTTTCAGGTTTCCATCTGCGGCGATTATGCCAGCAACATGGGTGCCGTGGCCATTATCATCAGAAGCATTAACTGATTCATTATTTCCCTGACAGCAATCATCTGAACAATAGCATTTCTGGGCAATCACCTTGCCTGCAAGGTCAGGATGATCATCCTGGACACCTGTATCAATGACACACACGGAATAGCCAGCGCCCGTTATGTCCTGGCCAGATTCCTGAAGAGCCCAGACCTCATCAGCATTTATCTGAGGCACTGAATCTGAAAGCAGTATATGGAATGTGCCAGACCTATGAACTTCAACATCGGGGTCATCCATGAGCTCCCGATAAGCATCCGCTGTGACCATGGCAGTGAAGCCAGGAACAGACTTGAAGTCACGCCTTGACTGGATCTGGTCATTGATCTGCAGAGCAGAAACAGTCTGTGGAGGAGCCCTCACATGAGCCACTCTCATTCCCTTGACTGCATCTGGCTGGACATCTTTATAATAGACAATGACTGGGATAAGGTCATCTGCAGAGGCAAATGAGGCACCTAATAGGATAAGCATCAATACTACCAGCCCATAGGTTTTACTGGAAACCTTCATAACACACCCATTTTTTCTTTTTACCTACCTGTATACTATTTTATATACTAATGATGTAAATTGTGGTTATAAGTATTATATAAATATTTCGCTTTTTCTCTCCCCAATCCAAAAACAGGAAATATTCACTTCTCCCCAGAAGCGATAGAGGTATTAATACTTTTCTTTTGCTTTAAAAAGGAAGAATCAGTCTCAAATCTGTCTCAAGTCTCTATTGAGACTGTCTCAAGATTGTCTCATTGAGACCCCATGATTTCCAGTGGAACACCCCCTTATTTCTTATGGAAATGGAACTTGAAAGCCCTGTATGGTTTTTAGGTTTATTGTCTCAACATGTTGGAAAATTTGTCTCATGAGACAGAATTGCTTAAAAGCTCTGATTTAAGCTTTATAGGCTCTTTAGTGACTGTCTCAGGATTCTGGATGAGTTCTCTGAGCTCATTGTAATATCTATAGAAAGAGGCCTTGGAGCAGAACTGCTCAATATCCACAATCTGGGCCTTAAGCTCTGGAAGAGTCAGATCCTTGGCCTTGAGGGTCTCAATAATCTTTGTCTTGATAATCTTCTTGCGGTTCTTGTCAATCTTCTTGTAATACTCAGCCTTGAGTCTCATGTCAGGTGATGGGAGCGGCTGAGACTGGACCTGGATGGGTTGCTGAGACAATGGCTGAGACTGAACATTCAAGGCCTGTGAGACAATGAGCTGTGCCTTCACATCTTCGACAAGGGACTGCATTGATGCTCTCAGGCCCGCAAGAAAGGCTTCCTGCTCCTTGGCTATCCTGAGCTGAGCCCCCTTTAGCCCGAGGTCAAGCTCTGCCATCCTGAGCTTCAATGAATCCATAGCAGACTGGAAAGAATCAAGCTTCTCATTGCTCTTTGAGATATCCTCCTTCACTTTTGTAAAAGCCTCCTTGATAGCTTGTCTCTCATCCATGGTCTCAGCTGAGACAGACAGGTATATATGGATTCCTGAGACAAAGCACAATAATCCATTTAAATTTAAGATATCAACATGCAAGTGGTGAGAGATTATATATCATTTATCAATACAATGAAAGGATTAATCAGAATGAGAAACTGATTATAAAAACATAAATACAGGACTTAAGATATTCGACTTCTCATTCGACTCTAAATAGGTCTATAACAGGGACATCACAAAGGTCTGAATTAAGTATCAATAAATCCTATAAAAACCATTGGGTGAGTAGTATTAGCATTACTTCTCTACATTCCCTGCCAAGCTGTGAGCTGATCAAGAAAATTCAAGAGGCCCTGATCGGATTTGCTAAGCAAATCCGGATAAGACAATATCTTTTCTCTTGAATTATACCGCGGAGAAAGAGGCAGGGCAAAGACAAGAACAAATACAAAAATAAACGAAAATAGAAAAACTATTTCTTGAGCTTCTCGAACTCCTTATGGATGTGATGCATAGGGTGCCTCTCTTTCTTATGCATGACAAATGCTGCGACA
The DNA here is from genome assembly GCA_016928155.1 of Candidatus Woesearchaeota archaeon. Classification (NCBI taxonomy): domain Archaea; kingdom Nanobdellati; phylum Candidatus Woesearchaeota; species Candidatus Woesearchaeota archaeon. Next base: position 39,969 of record JAFGLG010000008.1, read on the forward strand.
ATGCCCACAAGGACCAGTGCCAAGACAATCCACAGAGCAAGCATGTTTGTCTTCTTGGCCGGAGCCTTCTCCTGAACTGCAGGAGGCTGTTGTTCTGCTTCTGGCTCAGCAGGCTTATCTGCCGGCTTATCAGCAGGTTCGGAAGGCTCCTTAGGAGCAACACTTGGCTCAGCAGGCTTCGCCCCTGCAGAATCATCCTTCTTTGCCGAAATCTTCTGGAAGGTCAGGTCAAAGTTGAACCAGCCAACACGATCCACAGTCAACGCAAGATCATAGACATCATCACCATTGAAGTCAAAGTTAGCAGTCTCACCCTCATTGATGACGGTCCTGAACGAAGAGGACTGTATCTGGACCTCGACACCGCCATTCAGCTTCTTGACGACCTGCACAGTATGCCAATCGTTGTCTATCATGAAAGTCACCCTGTCAGCAGAAGAGACAGTCTGCTTCACTGGCTCGCCTGTCTGGAACTCCTCATTGATGTCATAAGTGTTAGAGACAGCACCTTTCAGCACAAGAGGCGAGCTGCCACCTTTCATGACCATGGGGGAGCCTCCGGTTGATGATGAAGGCTTGCTTCCAAAGATGCCAAACAAGGAAAAATGGGTTATATTAGCCCAGACATAATTATTTGTGGTGTTGACACCTCCCTCTGGAGGATTGAAGATGTGCCAAGCTCCTGTGTCATTGTCAAAATACTCTATCCTGAGCGAACTCTCTGTGAATCCTGATGCTGCAAGCTCCTCGTCAGTGTACCAGATCTTCAGGATCCACCACGTGACATTCATTGAGGTATTGTCCGGAGTGACATCCACATACTTGCCGAATGGCGCCAATGAATAACCAGAAGAGCCAGTCGGATTACTGTTATAGAAGCTAATCTGCACATCACCAGCATATGGAGTCCCTGTGTGGATATCAACCTCAACACCATAAGACTGATTCCCTACAGAATCATTGCCGCTGGTTGTGTCAACTGGGAACTCAATAACACCCTGCTGGGAATTATTGAACACAACACCAGCAACAGTTATGGTGCAGTTCTGCTGAGTTATTGAACCACCTAATGGGAGGATGTAACCCTCCAGAATGATGATATCATTATTCCTGCATGTGACATCATCAGTCAATACCCAGTTGACAGAACCTGTTGATATCTGGTCAAGCAAACCATAATCACCATTATCCAACAAATTGCCGTTCTCCAACTCCACATGAGAACTTATGAGATGCAGACCTGTTGTGGCACATTCAGGATTGTTCATATGGTTGTCGCTGAAATCAGTATCAGAGATGTACAATTGCGAACCATCGACAGTTGCACCATGGCAGTTTCCATAGACAGCTGAATCACTTATGCTGGAATCAGTACCCTGAAGGTTCTGCATGTACATACCATACCAGTTATCATGGTATGAATCCTCGACCATATCAAATTCGCCTGCAGAGCCTGCATAGAAACCCCAATAACAACCTGAGACCTCATTGCCACTAAGGTAGTTACCTACACTACCAGGACCAATCTTGATACCATAAGTGTTGCTCATGATACCACAATCTAGGGTATTGTCAAGCACATCTGTGTACTCATCCATTATCTGGATGCCTATCGTGTTTGGATTGGTGCCTGTGATATCATTTGATTCTATAGTGTTGTATGATGTGGATCCCCCTTCAAGCAGTATTCCCTTGCTGCTGAACTCAGTGATATTATTATCCATAACATCACTGAAACCGACATTCTGGAAATAAACACCGATATTGGCATCCTCTATTGTATTGCCTGAGATGGTCATGCCCTCTGAATTCAAGACATGCACGCCATCACTAGAGCTCCTCAGGATTGTGTTGCCAGAGACTGTGACATTATCCTCATCCTCCAGGAATATGGCATTACCTGTGTTGTCAGTGATCAAGTTATTGGATATCTGATGATCTGATCCTCCCCAACCACGGATACGTATACCATCATTAGCATTGTTGATGATATAATTGTTCAGTATCCTGAGCTCATTGCAACCATAGGCCTGAATGCCATAACCAGTGCCGTTAGTGATGTTATTGTACCTTATGGTTAGGACTTCAACACCCTCGGCATAGATCTGCCTGATATCACCGCAATTGTCATCGATGTTATTGTGTTCAATCATATTTGAATCGCTATACATGACATTGATTGCACCATTCCTGTTGCCATGCATGTAGATGCCGCTGATGGTGTTGGAATCAGAATAATATGTGACATAGATACCAGCTTCAGAGCCAGACCCCATCATATTATTATCAGCAAACTCACCACCAGTTATCTCATTATTGTCGCTATCATAAAGGTAGAGGCCGGACGCTGTGTTATTATACACAAAGTTCCCATTGAATCTATTCCCATCGCTAGCCTCTAATCTAATACCACGCTGGTTAAATGAAACATTATTGCCGATGAGGTCTGAATCTGATACATTATAAAATGAAATACCAGTCACATCCCCCACATTATCATGCACATAATTATCCTGCAATGTATTGCCGGAGGAATGCACGACCTGGATGCCAGTCGCGAAATTTGTTATCTCACAGTTCTCCACAGTTATCCCGGAATTGCCCATTATCGAGATGCCTTGAGCATAAGCATTACCGGTGATGCTGTATCCATCACAATCTATTATTATATCATCTGCATCCACTATCAGGCCATCACCATCGCATGCTATGTCACCAGGCAAGGTGAAATCAGATGTCACACTCATGCCACAGATCTTAACATCCCTTTCCAGATACTGTGATTCTGTGTGCCCAAAAGCATCTGCAGCAACCACAGATATGTTGATGCTTGGATAATCCCCAGTGCTCGTGGTATAATTGAAATCGCAAATCCCATCAGTAGAACTTATCTTTTTGTTGAGGGTCCCATTTATGTAGAGGCTGCAGTTGATTCCCAAATGCAAGGTGGTATCATTCCATTCTGAATATATCTCGATAGTATCACCTACTGAATAATCAGGCTCATCAGATTCTAGGTCCAGATTCACAGGAGCAGACTTGTCAAGAGCAGCATATATGGTCTTTTGTGTCTCTGCCTTGCCTGCATTGTTGACGCTGTAGAAATCAAGCGAATGATTCCCATCTGTTGTGATTGGTAATATTGTCGGATTCTCTGTGCTCTTTTGCCAAGCACCACCATCAACGCTGTAATTAGTGTAATCTATGCCAGTCACACCCTGATCAGTAGCATTCAAAGTGACATTGAAGTCAGCAGTCTGCCATCCTGGTATATAATATGCCTGTGTGTAAGGGACTGATGTGTCGACAAGGAAACTGATATTCCCTGTCACATTTTTACCAGGATAATCCCCACCATAATCCCATGCAATAACATAAAGGTTGTGATTACCATCACCGAGGTTCACATCTGTGAAATTGCATATGGTAATCTCTGGCTGACCATCTACACCGTAGCAGTCAGTCTCATTTATTATTGCAAGCAATTCCCCGTCAAGGTAAGGCATTATATTGCTAATAGGAGTGCCTGTGCCATTGAGCTCAAACCAGACCTGGGTAACATTCTCTGAGTAAATTGAATTATTGGTCGGGAATTCAAATGAAAGTGTAGGACTCACATTATCAGTCAATGTATAACCTGAGAAGCCATACACATCAAAAGTAAGATTCCCAGTGATGTTGACAGGGAAATTCACTGGGTCAAAATAAAGATCATCATAACCCACAACATAGGTCACAGAACCACTATCAAAACCAGCTGCACCACCATCCGGGATAATCACAGGCGTCTCGGTGAATGGCAAGTGGAACATTGATATTGATGTGTTAGTGTCCAGCTCCCCAAAGAATGTTGTGTTAACATATATATACCCATCACCAAAGCTGTAAGGGATCGGAAGCTCCATATCCAGAGCTGCAGGGAGACCCATCAATCTGAAAGCTATTGACTCATCCTCAAAATCCAGTGATGCAAATTCAAGCAGAATGAAAGTCGTGAATGTCTCAGGACCCCAGAATCCCCCATTCATGCAGGAAAGATTGGCCTGAATCTCCAATACAAGATTGACGTCAGTGAAATCTGTGACTTGATTCAGATCTGTGGTGGCAGGACCAAACTGCAAGCAAGGCTCGCCTTCCATCTCGAACACACCAAGGTCATGGATGAGCACAGCAGAGAATGCAGGATTGCAGGTCTCATTATAAGGGTAGGTTCCAAGCATTGACCAGTCAACATCACAGATGCAGTCAGCTGAATCAGCGCAAGAATCATCTGAATTATTATACATGTTGTTCTCGTTACCAAAAGCATCAATGGCAAAAATCATCAAGCTGCCAGACTGAACAGGGCTCTGAGGATCATCTGGAATCAAATCAAGCTCATCAAATTCTCCTAGAGTGCAGTTTCCATAAAATAGATCCCCACCCAAATGGGTCAGATTGAAGATCTCATCACAGTCGCTGTTAGGCAGATTTGTCATTGGATTCCCATCCATACCCATCATCTGAGCCTGGACCAATCCAACAAGAATATCATCAGTCACATTTACCAAGACATGGACAGTATTATCATCAGGACTGAAGAAGAAATCAGGATTATCTAATATATCATGCGGCTCTGGGATGGTCTCATTCTCACCAGGATTCCAGTGATCGATCACAGTCCTCCAAGCAAAGTGCACATCAGGCCTTGTGAAGTCAGCCCACACAGTGAAGTTACTCTCATCTGTTGCAGGTGTATTATTCACATATGCTGTGGCTGTGAAGATGTTCTCACCTTCAGACATCATGCTCTTGTTCATCAGACAGTTCAGATAGAAATCACCCTTACCAAAATCAAACATCATAGGAGCAGGATCAGGCCATCCGATGCAGACACCATCATGTGTCAGATTGACAAGATAAATTCCGTTGCTTGAAGCATTGACATAAAAAGTTAAGTTATAAGGCTGATCCATGGAATTACCGATGCCAACCCAAGTCTCATTCTCGAAGAACTCTCCAAACTCGTCTTCTCCATCGAAATAGGTTATATCAACAAAGGCACAGACAGGGGGTGATGAATAGGTTTCCCAGCCATATGACATGTTGTACGCAAAGCTGTCAGTCACATTATCATTATCTGAATCTGTACCGGGAACAAAGGTCGGACAGGAAGCGTGACCCCAGAAATTACCCTCAGAGCCATTAGAAAGCTCAATCTGGGATACAGAGGTCACCTGCCAGTTGGTGTTATCATATATATTATTGTGGAATATCAGCATGTCTGTAACTGAATTGCCAATATTAAGCCCATTCACATTATTGTATAATGTATTGTTCATGATGGTGGAGTATGTGACAGAATCAACATAGATTCCGTTGCTTCCACAGTCATGGACGATATTGTGCTCAATGAAACCATTAATCGCATAGGAGACAAAAATCCCATTATTTGACATATTATAAATGGTGTTGCCCTGGATCATATCCCCAGAATATGAATCATACAAATTAATCCCATTGGTGCCGTCAAAAATCTCATTGTTTATTAACCTAATCCAGTTCGCTGACTGTCTTGAGAAGATCCCGTCATTACTCAGATCTTGGATTATGCAGGATTCAACTGTCAGATAATCACCGCTGTCTGCCATCGGATCATCATTGTTGATCCCATAATCGAAAGTGCTTATTGTGCAGTTCCTTATCGTCACATTATCAGATCCCGGCAAGACCGAGATCCCGTTCCCTGAATAAGACCCATCCCCAGTCAATGAGTGACCTGCGCAGTCAACAACAAGATCGCTGCCATTTATGCTCAAAGCAGTGTCATTGCATCCCAACAAATCATCCTGCAAAACAACTGATGTGATTATCGTCTCGCCACAAACGCACACAGGATAATCATAGTCAAGAGTTGTCATCGCAAAATCTGTGTAATAAGGCAAAAGACTGCCTTTGCTAATGCCCAAATTCGCATTACAGAGATAACCACCCCAGAAATTCAGTGTGGCATTATTGCCGGATCCGCTGATAACATCCAGATCATAAAGTGTGTTGTTGTATAACCAGTTTTGGTGCAGGATATTTGAATTGCCGCTCAAATAGACACCATAATTGTTCAAGCTTGCCGAATTATTGAAGATCGTGTTGCCGCTCGAGCCTGCATCAAGCGAAATCCCCATGTTGTTCCCATTCAGCTGATTATTGGTGATATCATTATTGTTACAGGATGAAGCTGAACCAAGGTAAATGCCGCTCTGCCCGTTGTTATCTGCAATATTATTCTCAATTAGGTTGTTATTAGAACCATCGCGCAAGATAATCCCTTGATTAGCATTCGAGCTCACGATGTTATCCAATATATTACTGTCCGAGCTGGATTTGAATGATATTCCCTCAGTGAAGTTAGTTATGGTACAGTTCTTAATTGTTATATTATCAAAACCAGCGGAATTATTGATACCATAACCTGAACCGCTGCCTGTGATGGAATGACCATTGCAGTCGAGAACTATATTGCTTGCATTTATGACCAAGCCATCACCAAAGCAGGCAAGATCAATTGAAAGGAACCAACTGGATGTGACCTGATCACCACAGGAGATATCGGGTATATTATCAATGCTAAAATTACTATAATCCTGTGAATGGGTGAAGTTAGAGCAGAGACCGCCGTCATCACAGCAGAGAATCAGGAAATCATAGATGCCATCATCCACAACAGAGGTGTTCCAGACATGCCATTCTCCAGCCATGCTGTCATTGATGCTCATGTTGAAAGAGTGATCTGCATTCAGCAGTGAAAGATTGTATGTGACTGCATCTCCGTTAGGATCGATGCATGGAGCCCATGAGATGTTGATCATACCATCATATGTCCCATTCATGGGGCTGAAGAATGATGTCGGTGTCGGAGGCAGAGCAGGCAGGTCAGAGAAAAACATATCCTCGCTCTCGCAGACACTTGAGATGCCATCATCAGCGCAGACTGTAACATTCAGGCCATCGCTAAAGGCGATGTTATTCCTGGCAAAATGCACATGGACATCAGGGCAGCCGGACTGCGAAACAACGCTCCAGCCACTGGAATCACCGCGATACCAGCTGTTGGTATTGTTGCACAAAGACGAAGGCCTATACTGGAGCTCCCAAGCCCTGGACGATACAGCATTCTGGGACTGGGTGGCTACTACCCAGAAATCGCCTGACACATTGATATTTTTTGTCCCGATAGTGCCGTCAGGATTCGTTGAAAGCCTGATAAGATGATGGCTCGAATTTGATGTATGGACATGATGAGGGACAGCGCCAAGAGCAATGCTGCCTACAAGTTCAGCGTCTGCATCAGCGCGCCAGTCGCTCTGGAAATAAGTTGAATCGTGGCCCTGCCCGACAAGATAGACGACAAAACCCTGTGTAGAGCCCGGTTTCTGGTCGACATCAAGCTCGACCCAGAAACTCGTGTTCTCAACCATAGTGAAATTATTCACGAAATGCATGATGTGATAATTCCTCCTGTGGAGATCAATTGGCGACGGAGCATTGTACCAGAAAACATCATCAGATCCAAATGAGATCTGAGGATAGAGGAAATCAGGCCTGAGGAAATCTGACCTGTACAGGATATCAGAGAGGTTATCCATAGGGCCCTGAACAGGATAAGAGGCGCATGAGCCATCAACATAATACTGCCAGCAGAAAGAATCAGGGTTGATGCCTTCTACTGAATAATTGGCTGTAATGTCATGGGATGAGTTGATTGTGGAGTTGATATGATATGAACCGAAAAAGAGTATATCAAGCGCAGGATCCAGCGAAATGCTGGTAATATCCAAATAATGTACAAATGGGTTTATCGAGAAAGGCACAGTGACTGAATCCTCACTCATCGCGCCAAAATCATTGTAGAACTCTGCAGTGTTATTCGAAGTCATGTTATCCAGAGCAGTGAAATTGATGAAAACAATGAATGACTGATTCTCACCCAGACCGGTAAGGTTCCATGCGAGCATACCGATAGTCCTGTTGTCGATCATGAAGGACTCATTGCTCGCAGAAGAGAAATTCAGCACAGCAGGATCAAAATTATCCCTCAGAGAGAAACCCATGAAAGGACCAGACTGATTATTTGTGATGTTGAGCATGAAAGTGACAGTGTCACCGACAGTTATATTGCCTCCGTTCAGCAGAGTCTTGTTCAGGATGAAGAATCCTGCCGGAGGGGCACCCATGTTCAGATAATAATCCTCTGTCTCGCCGTCCTCAAAGCACAAGCCAGGACCAGAGCCGTCATAATTCATGGAAGGTGTCGGAGAAAGAGTCATCCTCATCCACATAGGTCCTGATTCAGGATCAAAAGGGAGGAAAACTGTTGTGTTGAAAGTAAGAGTCACAGGGCTAGCCTGGCCGCCGACATAGACAAGCTGGTTCTGGACAGCCCATTCAGGGGCATCATCAGGGAGATAACATGTGCTGTTATCAGCCCAGTCACCATCCCTGTTCCAGTCAAACCAAGCATTGAAGCTATAGTTGGCATACAAATCATCAATAAGATTCGTTATGGTCACATTGAAGGAGAAGTTTGTAGGAGTGCAATTCATAAGATTCAGAGTCGGATAGAGCAGGCCATCATCAAAGCCGTCCTGGTCAGGGCTGTCGACAGAAGGGTCGATGTTGATCATCATATCCTGGTCAGGCATAAGATCCGCGTCAGCCTCTATTGTCACATTATCGCCAAGCCATGTCCAGAGATATGAACCAGAATGACAAGGACCGTATGGGGCACCAAGAGTGAAATCAAAGACAGAAGGGTAAGCTGCAATTATCCCAGGAGGATAAGCTGTCATAGGCATTGCAAAATGATTCGAAGAGTCAGGTGCATCGCCGAAGTCAGCAGGACAGGCTGTGGTGTTCTCCATCCAGCAATCAGGATCATCACAGTCCATGAAGCCATCAGCGTCGTTATCGAATAAATCACTGCATGAGGTCTCCACAGCTTCACAAAGTTGACCCAATGGTCCACCAACTTGTGCAAGGCATTCGTCATCCGCGCAGTCTGTAAACCCATCAGGCTCATTGTCGATAGAGTCATTGCATGGACCTACGCCTCCCTCCAGTGCAAGTGCAGAGCTAACGCTAAGGGCTAAAATGACAAATGTAAGAATGGCGAGAATCATCCATCGCGGGATTGAGAAAGAAGATTTAGCGTTGAAGCAACTAATGCTATCTGTATCATTCCCCATGTTTAACCCCTCTTTTTAGTGATAATAATAAGGGTCAAAATTGGAGTTTTGTTTATAAAGGTTTTGGATTGTATATAAATGGTATATAAAAGAAAGAAAAAATCATTTCTTTAGCTTCTTCATCTCCTGATCTATCTCCTTAAGAAGGCCATGATGCTCTTTCCTGTGAAAATACAATACAAGGGCTCCGGCCAACAACAGCACAGCCAAGATCATCCACAATGCCCTGTAATCCCTGATCTTCTCTGATACAGGTGCAAGAGCATCCTTCAGCTGGTCTGCCTTGGCAGGCTCAGACGGCTTAGCAGCTGATTCAGCAGGCTTATCAGCAGGCTGGGCTTCTGGCTGTGCATCACCCTTGCTGACAGAGATCTTCTGGAAGGTCAAGTCAACACTATACTTGCCAAGCCTTGCAAGTGTAAGGGCAAGATCATAGACATCATCATTGTTGAAGTCGAAGTTGGCTGTCTCACCTTCGTTAATGATGGTCCTAAAAGAGGTGGACTGGATCTGAACCTCAACACCGCCATTGATGGTCTTGACTACCTGGACCATGTGTTCCTGGCCATCCAGAGTGAACTTGACCTTATCAGCAAAAGACAAGGTCTTTGTCACAGGCTGGCCTGATTCCAAGTCAGATGTGATGTCAAAATAACTCGGCACAAGACCCTTCATGATGAACGGGGAACCGCCGCCTTTCATCACGACCGGAGAGCTGCCGCCGGATGGAAGCAAACTGCCGAATATTCCGAAAATAGAGAAGTGTGTTATCTTGGCCCATACATAATTCTCGGCAGTATTCACACCACCTTCAGCAAATGACTCCCACTGGCCAGTATTGTTGTTATAGTACTGGATCTCCAGAGAACTCTCTGTCAGACCAGCAGCAGCAACTTCCTCGTCAGTATAATAAATCTTAAGGATCCAAAAAGAGAGGTTGTCTTCAATCGTTGGATCAACAGTCACATCAACCCACAGTCCAAGCTCCTCAAGCGCAAAGCCAGATCCTACTGGATACTGATTATAGAAGTTGATATCAATCGAACCACTTGCAGAGCTGTTAGTATAGATCTCAGCCTGGATGCCATAACCTGGCTCACCTATTGTTCCGACATAGATACCAGAGCCATTATCAACTGTATCAACATCAAAACCAATGGTGCCAACCTGACCAGCAGAAAAATTCATCTCCTGACCTTCAACTGTAATTGTGCAGTTGTCCGGGGTAATCACACCACCTAACGGAATGATGAATCCTTCTTCAATCCAGATATCATTATCTTTGCATAGAACATCTTTTGTCACGACCCACTCTATAGTACCTATAGAATAATATTCATAAATACCATAATCTCCATTATTTATGAAATCCCCATTGAGAAGATTAATGTGGGAATTATAACTGTAAAGCCCAGTAGCTTCAGGAACTTCAGCCATAGCCTCGAACTGAGATTGAGTGTTGAATCCTAATTTTGTAATCCTTGCAGGGAAGGATTTTTCTTGAGATTCTCCTGAATACCCCAATGATTCAAGAACCAGACCACAATTTTGGTTGTCATTGAAATCTGTATCTGACATTGTGTAATCTTCAACCCATTCTAAATCAACTCCAACACAATTGTCATGAATGTTATCATTACTTTCTGTGATAAGATAACAATCATCAGCATACAATCCAATGTAATTGTTATATATATTGTTGTCTGAAAGAGTTGTTCCGACCACTTGCATCGGGAAAGTCTCGATAGACCAAGAGGAACCATATTCTGTAGTCAAATCCCAACCTGAATCACCTGATTCGACATCATCTGACCAGACCGTGGATTCATCCACGACCAGAGCAAAGTCATCCAATACAACACCTTTGTAATTGACGCTGCCGTCACCATAGAAGTAGAATCTTATATCCAGGGTATCACCCACATAAGCTGTCAGGTCTATGGAATAAAATGTCCACTCTTCGTTCACATCTGAGAATGTCTCCAATCCAGACCATCCATCAGTGTATATCTCAAAAGACCCGTAATCACAACAGGATTCTGTGTTAAACCAAGCCCAAAAATCAAATGAGGCATTTGTAGCGTCAGTCAAGTCAATCGTCCGTGTTATCCAAGTCTCCTGCCCACCATAGTCATCATGAGACCACCAAGCATGACTTCCTGAATGAGATTCATCAACAGGGGACACCCCATACAAATCTTCCAAATACATACCATAATTATTGTTATAATAATCATTATTATCAACCACAAGATCACTGAAGGGATAACCATCTCCACTGCACCAACCATACCCACTGGCAAAAAGGCCATAATCACATTCTGAAACATCATTACCTGATACGTAGTTCCCTTCAGGGGCAAACCAGCAGCTGAATACATTGATACCTTTTGATTCCATATTGTCACATATTATCGTGTTATCTGTGATCACATTTCTAGGTGTGCCAGCAACAATACCACCATAACCATAAGTACCGTTCACAATGTTACCGCTGATTATGTTGTCCCCTCCTTCATTCATCTCATTATGACCAGCCACCCTTATCTCCCAGTTATTGTTATATGACAAGTAGTTATTGATAATCCTATTTTCGAAAGATTCTGAGAGTGAGATACCATTGTTTCCATTATCAACCACTGTATTCCCATGGATAAGACAGTTGTCCTCGTATGCGAGCTCTATCCCTCCACATCCATCACTGCATTCAAATGCATTGCCAATGACCTCATTGCCAGTGATCACATGGTTTGAGCGGAGCTCAGTCCCAGAGCCATCTATATATATGCCTGAATACCAGTTGTCATAGACCTCATTGTCTGTTATTTTAATGGAATCACTATCAAGTATATAGATACCCCAGTCATTATCATATATCTCATTGTCATCTATTTTGGAACTAAGTACATTCTCAAAATGGATGCCTGACATGGCAGTCCTCTCAACACCATTCAAGTATATGTCATTCTGCTCAATGAGGTGACCTTGGGAATCATATGCAGCAATGCCTGTCTGCCAGCCATGGATGTCACAATTCCTGACAGTCATGCCATCATATCCATCATTTAATATCCCGGTATAACCCATTGTCTGGATGTCAAAGCCCTGGGCTGACAATGGGATAATACCACCAAGAGATATGGCTGAGCTATTGCAATCAACCGTGACTCCATCAGCACCGATAATCAGGCCATCAGAATCCGAGCATTCCAAATCTCCTGTGAGCATTATATTACCTATTACTGTGTCGCCGCATCCGCAATCACCATAAGAGCCGCCGCAGAAAGTCACCTCGTTCTCTTCGATGAAGAGAGGACAATTCTCTGCAGCAATGTTGCCGAAACCATTTATGGTCCCCCACACATATATTGAGTTGTTTATGCAATAAACAGGCTCGGTCACATGCCAATTAATCGTGAATCCTGAATTGTCATACATGCCATAAGGATCCGGGCCTTCATCATTATCATAGCCATTGTTGATGAAATCACCGTTATACACATCTAAATGCGAGCCATAATCAGCATACAGACCATAGCTACCCTCACACATAAAACTGGCAGCATCTGGATTATTATCATAAAAATCAGTATCGGCAATCTCAAGCTGGCTATTGCCTGTTGCATATGCACCGATGCAGTTCGCATAGACCTGTGAATCAGTTATCAAAGGAGTCTCCCCCTCACCGCCAACACCATTTATGTATACCCCATATATATTATCATGATATTCATCATCATCGACGGTGAAATTATAGACACCAGACCAGACATTGAGGCCATACTGATAACCAGAAACATCATTGCCTGAAAGATAATTATCTTCTGGGACTGAGCCACCAGTGCAGCGGAGGTCTATTCCATAAAGATATGTGCCTTCAGTATCGCTCGTGATAGTATTATCAGTGAACCTGTTGCCTTCAGTCTTTGTGGCAATGCCCAACCTGTTGCTGTCAAGGGTGTTACCGCTCACATTGTTATAACCGCCAAACTCAGCAGAATATGGGGATGTGATAATAATCCCACCCCAGCCATTGTCTAGGATTGTATTTGTGAGTACCTTGTTATGGTTTGATGTGACCAACATAATCCCGTGATAATAGTTCTCCCAGATATTGTTATCCTGGATCAGGCAGTTGTCCTCATCCTCCAGTTCGATAGCTGCACATGTGTTGGAGCCATCACCACAGGTAAAAGAGAGATTATTCCTAAGTATATTATGATCAGACTCGCCTGAGCCGTCAATATAAATACCCTGGAGACCAGTACTCTCTATTGCATTATCCTGTATGGTGATCTCATCGCTGTCAACCACATTTATGCCATAATAGACATCATGCAAGTCGTTCTGCTCAATAGTGCCCTGCTCGATATTTGACATATAGATTGCAAAGCGGTCTACAATATAGATGGTGTTCTTTGTCACAAGAGGATTATCCAGCCAAGACATGTAAATACCATCCTGAGACATATCATGGATTGTATTATTCTCAATTATATCATCCTGAACAGTCTGATAAAGATATAGGCCTGTGGACCCATAAGCAATAGTATTATGCTGGACCTTCAGCCAGTAATCAGAGCCCATGCTAGCCATGATGCCATACTCATTGTATGTCAGGGTATTACCAATTATTGTATCATTCTCTGCTTCATAGTTCAGATAAACACCATTTGAGAAGTTAGAGATGAGGCAATTCGCAATTACAACATTTGAGGCAGATATGTCAATTCCGTTATAAGCATTCGAACCAACAATCGAATAGCCAGCACAATCAAGCGTGACATCATCAGTTGCAATCAATAGTCCATTGCCAGCACATCCTACCAACTCATCACTTTCATTCAATGTCCTGGATCCAACCAGCTCATACCCGCAGCCACAGGGTGTTGTGGCATCGCAAGTCGCAGGTTGCGCAAAGGCGTATGAAGCGAATAGCAGTGTAAGAACTACGATGGATATGGCTAGCTTAGAATTCATGTGTGCACCTCTTTTGTCTGGCATATAATCCTGACTCCCCACTTATATGGGATTACAGGAGAATAATAGGGGATGTATTTAAAAAGATTGTCAAATAAGGCAAGAAATAGATTATTTGGATATATATAGGCTTATATGACAGTTTAAAATTGATTAAAATAGAAAGAAATCCAAGAAAAAAAATAAAATTTGGATCTGGAGGGCTATGGCCTTAATAATAGGTCTCAGCTTCGTCTTCCTCTTCATCATCTGATTTCAGCTTTGTGAAGCCGATAATCAAACCAAGGATGATAAGCAAAACGACCAACACGATAAGACCGACTTCCAATCCCTTCTTCACTGAGTCCCAACCAGCTGACTCGCCCTTCACGACATTCGCGTTAAGGCTGATCTGCTGTGACTCTGAACCGCTTGTGATGGTCACAGTGAAAGGATGCGGACCTTCAGGTGCATCGTCGTTTGCTGTGAGGTAGACATACACTGTCTTTGACTCGCCGCCGTTCAAGACAAGCACATTCGCTGGGCTGATCTTGACTGTGGCAAAGTCTGCCCCGTCAACAGAGATTGTGTATCCCTTGCTCTGCGTACCCTCATTTGAGAGTGAGATAGGATAGACAACTCCGCCTTTTCCCTTTGTCAAGTCCTGAGACTCTGCACCGACTGTGATGACGGTCTTCTCCTTAACTGCAGCAGCTGGACCAGCTCCGCAGGTGTCAGACTCAACCACATAGATCTTGAAATCCTTTGAGGTTGTGTCATAACCATCGTCGAAGTCGACAGTCACCCTGACTGTGTACTCGCCTTCCTCAGCGCAATCCGGAATCCTCATGTAGAGCTCCTCTGAGGAGACTGAGTCTTCAGACTCAAGCTCGTCAATATAATCTGTAGCGCTGATACCAAGAGCAGGTATGCTGACCTTGACCTTGACTGAATCCTCGTCCTTCTCTCCAAGGTTCTGGACCCTGACAACAGTCAGAAGCGCCCTTCCGGCCCTGACTTCAGAGTCAGGCGTGAAGGTGACATCCCTGATCTTCACGCTGTGCCTCAATGCATCAACGTGCAGGTTATAGTTGTAGACCTTGATCGCGTCAAACCTGTCGCCAACAATAACCCTCAGCTTATAATCGTCTTCCTCTACCAAGTCATTCAAGCTCAAGCTCAAAGACTTCGTGTAGATCGTCTCTGCCTGGACATCGAACACATCTGTGCTGTCAACCAGCTTCTCGTGCTCGTTTCCGAAAACTGAAGCAGAAACCTCGACAAAATCATTGTCCTCATGACATAATAGCTTAACTTTGATATCCAAATTCTGATCTCTCTCGAAGTTCGTATTGATGTCGACACCATTCTCTACAATGTCACCATCAATCTTGACCCAGAGGACTTCGCATCCTATGAGGTCGCCTTCGTTCCTTGCATCCTCTGTATCAGAGAGGGTGCCGTTATATTCAGAGTCACCATCGACCCTGACTGCGCTTGCAATGCCGCTGACTGCAACTAAAGCAATCAAAAGAATACCCAGCAAAGCAAATGCCTTTAAAGTGGTTTTTGCCATTCTATTCTACCTCCAAATCCAAATTTTGATTGTGTTTCTGGTGAAAAACTGATATATTCCACCCACCAAACAGGGTGTAATACCATGCCAGAGTAAATGTTGGTCCTATATAAATTTTGTGATTTTTTAGTATAGTCCAGTAGTTACAAAATAGGACTATTATTGAATAATAACTGAATTGGGACCTGTATTAGCCCTATTTAAAAAGGCTTTAAAGGCCCTAAAACAGCTGTATTCACTAATACAACACAAAACCCATATTGACCCTCTTTTTTAAAACATGCTTGAAAAAATGAAAAACAAGACAATCAAAAAACAATTAATCCAGACACTGGGAGATCATCATAGCTGGTTCCTGCTCAGGCTCATCACCCAGGACCTTGAACTCCCTATGCCTGATCCTGCTGTAATCATCATTAGAGACAACAAGCCTGACATCATAAGGCCCGGATTCAGCAGCCATCGGGATGTCCAGAGCAATGAACTTCGAGACCATGTCGCCCACACCCAGCTTATCTATCATGAAGCTCCTTGTCACAGCAAGATCCTGGACAGTGGTCCTGACCACAAGATCATCCAAGGGTTCAGCGCCGACATTGCTCAAAGAGACAACCATCCAAAGCTGGTCGCCAGGCCTGACAATATCCTCATTGATGAAATTGAACTGCTGGACATAGATATTGGACCTGTCCTCCATATCCTGATGAGGGCCGACATAGATGACAACCGAACCTGAGCACATATCACCGTCGACATCAGTCGCAGTGAAAGTGACAGTGTAGACATCCTCATCCTCAAACACATGGGTGGTGTCCCTGACAAGCCTTATCTTGCCGTCGTCAAAGTCCCACCTGTACTCGAAAGGATAATTGCCGCCCTCGACCTTCGCGTCGAAGAAGACCTTCAGAGGAGCATCACCGCTGAGCGGATCAGCGACTATCTGCACAGTGCACTGAGTATCAGGCCCGTGCAAAATGGTTATCTGGCAATCAGTCATGTCTGAAGCTGAAAGCTCGCCGTCAGTGGCTGTTATCCTGACCCAATAATGGCCCGGATAGATATCAGAGACATTCCAGACATACAAGCCGTCATTCTCCTCATTGTCAGCGATGGTCTTCCAGATATCCTGATCAGCGCTGTACTCCAGCTTAATCTTCAGCACATCGTCATTGTCTGGATCAGTGGCAAGCCATGTTATATCAACTGTGCCCCAGACAACATCACCGCACTCAGGAGTCACCAAGATGACCTGAGGAGGCTTGTTATATCCTCCGACAAAGACATTGACGACCTGCTCATCATAATCCATATCAAGATCATAGAGCCTTAGGGTCATCTGGCCGGAGCCTTCCTGGACAGCATTGACTGTCAGGGTCTTGCCGGCAAGCAAAGCATCGAAAGAATCGCTCTGCTCAAAAACAGTCCATGAGAGATCGGATCCTGAATCCTCAAGATCGAACTCATGCTGAGAGAGATCGATGACAGATGACACGATGCCATCCCTGAAACTCAAGTTCACGTCTTCAACAGGCGGAATGATCTCAGGAGGATTGTTCCTTATCATGACATCAGCCTGATACTGTCCTCCGGTATTGTCTGTGAAGTTGAATGCAAATGTAAATATCTGGCTCATGCCCAGGAAGTCATGGGTCAAAGGTATCGGGGTCAGCGCATAATAGAATGTTGTCTCATCATGCGGCCTGAACTCATAGAGACCAACCCTCCCTCCTGGAGGAGAGACAAGGACCATCTCAGTCACGACACCGACATTCGTGATGTTGCTGTTCCAGAGATCGATCACAGAGAAGCTGACAAACATGTCCTCTCCCCTGAAAAAATCATAGTCTTCGTCATTATAAGTCGATTCATTGTAGACTGCAAGGTCGACAATATCATATCTCCTCTCCCAAACCTCATAAGAGTATCTCGGATAGGTATCAAGGTCAGAATAAAGGCCTTCCTTGACTGCAGTGGCATAAACAGTGAAGTTGCCCACCACTTCCTGCAGATCCTTTGCCTCACAGGCACCTGTGATATGATCCGTTATGCAGTTATTGAACTGGGCATCATCAGGATAGTACCATATAGTTACATGGGCATCAGTGACAGGATTGCCGAAGTCATCCTCAACATGGACAGTGCATGACTGATTATTGCCGACAATGACCCTAGGGAAGCACTCAATGCTTGTCACATTGAGGAAGCAACCCTCATCGATGATACCATCGCAGTCGTTATCCACGCCATCACAGAGCTCAGGAGCACCCGGATAGACATCAGTCCTGGTGTCATCGCAGTCCCAAGGACCGCACTCTTCTACTGAACCAGTGCCGTTGTAGCCATCACCATCAGCATCAATGCAGTTAGGGCCTATAGGCTCACACCAATAGTTCTCATCAGCATTGCCCTGGCCGTTGTAATAACAATACTCCTCGACAGTGCAAGTCTCATCAACCTGCCAAGGACCAGTGCTTCCTACACAGGAACCGACATCATTGCAAGCATAAGTTGTGTATCTCAATCCAGTATCATCATCCGGATCACTGCCCCACGGGCAAGAATATTCCACAACAGCTGCTGCACAGACATCACCCTCAGTAGAGCAAGCGCTCCAAAAAGTGTATGTTCCGTCAGGCAAGCAGACATTTGACATCGTGCCTGCACACAGGCCTGTGCCGCAAGACTGGGATTGAGTTGTACCTGGATAGATGTTTGGATTATTGTCATCACAATCTATAGGGCCGCAGACGCCGCCCTCTATGGAAAAACCATCATTGTCATCATCAGTGCAGTTCAATCCTTCCCATGCGCAATAGTAATTAGCATCCCCATTGCCCAGGCCGTCCCAGTAGCAGAACTCATCCTCGGTGCAGGTCTCATCAACCTGCCAAGAACCAGTATCATCCACACAGATTCCATCAACATCGCATGCATAAGTCGTGTATCTCACACCTGTATCATCGCCAAACTCATGGCCCCAAGGACAACCATACTGGGCAAACGCTGCAGCGCAGGTATCACCATAGCTTGAGCATTCGCTCCATGAAGTATATGTCCCGTCAGGCAGGCAGATGTTCGACCTCTCCCCTGAGCAGACACCTGTGCCGCAAGGCTGGGTCTGGACAGTGCCCGGATATATGTTAGGATTGTTATCATTGCAATCAACAGGGCCGCAGACGCCGCCCTCTATGGAATAACCATCATCATCATTATCCGTGCAATCAGACTGGCAATAACCTTCTACGCAGATCTCGCCAGGAGGACAGATACCACAATAATAGCATCCGCTCGGCGAGTCGCCGCATTCAAAGCTGCCGCAGTCATTAGGTATGTCCATGTACAGGCAGTCAAGAGTCACATGACAACTGTCTGCTGTGCAGACATCATTATCATTGCACAAAGCATCATTAGGATCATGATCGCACCTATCTTGTGCTTCGTTGCATGAATCATCAGTACAGCCCACAATGTCAGAGCAATCCCTCGCAGCGCCTGAGTGGCATGAACCGCCTGCACACTGGTCGTTTACAGTACACCACTGACCATCACTGCATGGGTTATTGTTGTTCTTGTACTGGCAATCCAAAGTCACATGGCACACATCATCGGTGCAGACATTATTATCATTGCACAAAGCATTATTAGGATTATGATCGCACCTGTCCTGCGCCTCGTTGCATGAATCAACAGTGCAAGAGACAGAATCAGCACAATTCCTGGCA
>JAFGLG010000009.1 GCA_016928155.1 Candidatus Woesearchaeota archaeon
TATTGACAAGCATTTATCAGAGAGCATCCCCTTTGTCAGCCAGAAAATCACTCATCCGGACTTTGACCTGATGCCACTAACCTACATTCCGGACAGAGCCGGGATAAAAATGTTCCGGCAATATTTAAATGGACTTAAGAAAGGCAATCTTGGGAAGATCCCTTGAATGGATATATTCAATATTAAGCCTGGACTCTATCTCGGCCGGGAGGCGGTCAGTTATGAAATCCTGCAGAACAAGTATCTTCTTCACAGGATACCATTTGGCATAACATATCTCAATCATGGAACCAGGACCCAGACCCAAGCAGAGCATGGCATCAGCATTGCTGACCAGAAATATCGGGACCTCTCTCCAATTCGGCGGATGCAGGGTCTCATCAGAGATGTCCTGATTAATGCCTGAGATACCAAACTCAGAATCCTTCAACGGATAGATGCCGTGCACTTTTCTCCCTTTCTCATCAACATAAATCTTTGCAAAGAACTCTGAGACAGAATCCTTATGCGGCACAATGACAATCTCGAACCCATTCTGCGCGACATACTTGGCGATCTTCTCAATCTTATCAAGATACTCGAACTCATCCCTCTGGAGAAGATCGCAGAAATGCTTCACATCAGTAGGACCGATTATGGCCAGCTTCATTTTATCTTCCTTGACCTATTCCTGCCCCCGGTCCTGTAAGGGGAGTGAGATGGCTTGGCCTTCTTTGATCTCTTATCAGCAGGGTAGACATCGTGATGAGGGTCGAAATCTGACATACACAGAAAGTTGGAAGAGTATTATATAATGATTACGGCTTTAGGGCTTGAATCTGAGCATTGTCCTTGGGAAGGGTATCGCGTCCTTGATGCTGTCCAGACCGCAGATCCAGCTGATGACCCTCTCAACACCAAAACCAAAACCTCCATGAGGGACAGAGCCATAACGGCGAGTGTCAAGATAGAAAGAATACTGGCTCACATCCTCACCCATCTCCCTGAGCCTTGCCTCAATCTTGGCCAGATCAGACTCCCTCTCACTGCCCCCTATGATCTCACCATAACCCTCAGGAGCGATGAAGTCGACACCATGCACAGTGTCCGGGTTATCAGGAGATTCCTTCATGTAGAATGCCTTGACAATCTTAGGATAATGAGTGACCAGAATCGGGGTGTCATACAGAGAACTCAGCTTGTCCTCCTCAATAGTACGCAAGTCCTTGCCCCACCCGATGCCCATCCTGAAATTATCATTTAGGAGCTTGACTGCATCAGAATAAGTCATGCGCGGGAATGGCTTTGAGACAGTAGGCTCAAGCTTCTTCGGATCCCTCTCAAGAATCTTCAGCTCATCCTGATTCTTCTCAAGCACCCGCTTGACCACATGTTTGATAAGGGCTTCACCATAATCCTGGATCTGCTTGAAATCTGCCCATGCAACCTCCATCTCAGCATGCCAGTATTCTGTCAGATGACGACTTGTCTTTGATTTCTCAGCCCTGAAAGAAGGCGAGACAGTATATATCTTCTCAAGCGCAAAAATCGCGGGCTCGGCATAGAGCTGCCAGGTCTGAGCAAGAAAGACACCTTTCTTCCTGAAATAATCGACAGCAAACAAAGTGGAACCGCCTTCGCACTGCACAGACTGGAAAATCGGGGAATGATATTCATAGAAACCCGCACCCCTGAAATACTCGTGGATGGCGCCGAATATCGTGCTCCTCATCTTGAGTATTGCAGACATCCTCCTGCTCCTCAGCCAAAGATGCCTGTTGTCATCAAGGAACTCACGGTCCTGGCCTGCCTTGACAGGGAACATATCGCTGGGTCCGACCAGGTCAAAATCCTTAACAAGGATCTCATAACCGGTAGGCGCTCTCTCCTCCTTCTTGATTGTGCCGGTGAGCTCGATCGAGGCCTCAATCTGAAGCTTATCTGCAACCATGAACTTCTCTTCTCCAACATCAGACTTTGCTATAACACATTGTATAATATCAGTCGAATCCCTCAAGACAACGAACTTTATCTTATTTGAACCTCTTTCCCTATAGACCCAGCCCCTGATACTCACTTCACCAGAGCCCTTATCCATAGCTTCCCTGATAGATATGTAATCTGCCATTCTGCAATTCGGAATCCATGAGCATATAAAAATATTGTGCTTGATATTGTGCTTGAAAATGCTCCTGAATAATGCACTTCAATGCGCTCAGAGCAGGGATATCCCTGCTTTCCTACATTCTTCAAGAGTTGAAGCAGGCCAGATGCTTGACTGCACCTCACCTATATGCGCCTTCCTGAGGAAAAACATGCAAAGCCTGGACTGGCCAATGCCTCCTCCGATGCTCAACGGAAGCTCATCCCTGAGCAACCTCTTATGCCAGTCCTGCTCCTTCCTGCTGACCGCATCCCTGATCATCAGCTGAGCCATCAAAGCATCCTTATCAACCCTGATGCCCATGGAGCTTATCTCAAAAGCACATTGCAGAACAGGATGCCACACAATGATATCACCATTCAATCCTCTCTTGCCATCAACTGTCTCAGTTGTCCAATCATCATAATCAGGAGCCCTGCCATCATGGATCGAACCATCTTCCAGCTCACCGCCAATACCTATCAGGAAGACAGCGCCATATTCCCCGGCAACAAGATCCTCCCTCTGCTTAGGAGAGATATCAGGATAAGACTTCAGAAGATCCTCTGTATGAAGAAACGTGATCTCATCAGGCAGTACAGGAGATATGCCCGGATAAGCGCTGCAGATCATCCTCTCTGTATCCTTCATGACAGAATAGATCTTCCTCACAGTCTGCCTGAGATAATCAAGAGACCTGTCTTCCTTGCCTATTATCTTCTCCCAATCCCATTGGTCGACGTAAACAGAGTGCAGGTTGTCAAGCACATCCTCGTCAGGACGGATCGCATTCATATCCGCATAAAGGCCTTCACCTTCCCCAAAACCATAATCTGAAAGGGCCAGCCTCTTCCATTTAGCAAGAGAGAAGACAATCTCGGCTGGCGAATCATCATGGGCCTTTATCCTGAAAGAGACCTTCTTCTCTGTGCCGTTCAGATCATCATTGATGCCAGTGCCTGTCGAGACAAACAAAGGGGCAGAGACCCTCTGCAGCTTAAGCGCCTTTGCCAGGCCATCCTGGAAAAAATCCTTTATCCGCTTTATCGCAACCTCTGTCTCCCTCAATGAGAGATGGTTCGTGTATCCTTCCGGAATCTTAATGCTTGAAGTTCTGGTTGACATATTATCCCCCCACAATCATGTATCATATATCCTAAACCCTTTTTTTGATAAGCTGAAAATCATAGAAAAATCGCTAATTAGAAAGGAGCCTGAACAGCCTATGAAAGACTGCACTTCCCTGAAACTGCAATATATGAGCTGCCATAAGCAATAATATGATTGAACCACTATATAAAAATATTCCATAAAATTTGGAAATATTTGCAAAAATAATGAGAAAAATATATAAATATGGAAAAATATTCCATCACTACCTTGAAACTGGACAAGCAAGACCTCGGGATCCTCGAATTGCTCAAGCAAGATGGGAACCTCACAACGAGCAGGATAGGCAAGAAGCTCGGGCTCCCCATAACAACAGTGCACAACAGGATCAAGAAACTGAGGAAAGAGGGCATCATCAAAAGATATACAATAGAGACAGATGATGCAAAGCTCGGGTATATCCTCAAGGCATTCATACTGGTGACAGCAGATTACGGAAGGGACAAGCAGATAAGCCAAGAAGGGATCGTCAAGAAACTCCTCAAGCTTGAGGAAGTGGAAGAAGCGAAGATAGTGACAGGGACAATCGACATAATAATCAGGATAAGGACAAAAGGCATAGAGGACCTAAACAATTTCCTCCTGAAGAAACTGCGCAACATCGAAGGAATCGACAAGACACAGACAATGGTCATCCTGGGATGATGGCTGAGCTGCAGACCGCACAATAATCCTCTCAGATCCAGTCAAGAACCTTAGCCACAACAAGCACAGATACAGTGATCAATGACATAGAAGCGGCAACTATCCAGAAACCATAAGGATGATCATAAAAAGGAATATGGGCAAAATTCATGCCCCACATGCTGGATATCACAACAGGTATGGAAATTATCAGGGCGAGGACCGTGATGCGCTTCATGAAGTTGTTTATCTTAGAGCTTGTGATGATCGAATGAAGATTGAACAGATTCGTAATCATCTCACGCTGGATCTTCTCAGTATCAAGTATCTGCAGAGCATCGAAATAAAGCTCTGTGAAATAATGCCTGTCATCAGACTCAAAAGACCTGTACTCGCTCTTCTTCAAAGCATTCAGCACCTCAATGTTAGCCAATACAGACTGATTGAAGAAAGCAGAGGTGATGGATGACGAGTAGAGCTTCTCATAATCCTTGTTCCCCAAATCAGTGCCCTTCTCCTGCAAAAGATCAAGCATGTCCGAAATCTTCTCTGCGATGGCCAGATAATGATCATTTATGTTGTCCAGGAGATAATAAAGGAAAAATCCCGGAGAACGCCCGAACAGGAATCTGGCCTTGCGCTGCTCAATCTTCTTCTCCAGCTTGTCAAGGACATAAATCCTCTGGGTCTCAATCGTCACTATAAGATTGTTCACTATATAGATATGGACAGGGACAGTGACGACATCCCCCTCTTCAGTCACAGGCGCACTATAGATCAGCTCCAGATACCTGCCAATGTTCAGCTTAGGCCTCTCAGTCTCTTCCTTTGATTCCTTCAGTTCATCTATAGGTATCTTTGTCAGATCAGCGACCTTCTCAAGATCCTCCAATGAAGGGTTGATCAGCCTGGTGTATGACATCTTGCCTGTACTCACCCTAGAGAAATCAACCTTAGCGATCCTGCCATTCATCAGGGTATAAGACTTCATCCGTATCGATTAAACAGGGTGTTTTAAAAAACTTTTGATTATTGAAAACAGACAAATGCAGATGAATCCAAACTAGATGCACAGACCGAACATGACCTGAAAAATCATCCAGAGAACACCATGCAATCAGCCAATCATCTCTTTCGGACATCAATATTCAATTCATCAAGCTGCTTCCTGTCTATAACAGAAGGGGAATCATCCATAGGACACTGCGCAGACTTGTTCTTAGGGAAAAGGATGACCTCCCTTATATCCTCAAGCCTGCACATCAAAGCAACAACCCTGTCAAAGCCTATGCCTATGCCACCATGAGGGGGGGCACCATACCTGAAAGCGTTGAGCAGGAAACCGAACTTCATCTGAGCCTCCTCTTCTGACATGCCGATTACCTTCATCACCTTCTCCTGGATATCAGGCCTGTTTATCCTGATAGAACCGGATCCCAGCTCGACGCCATTCAAGGCAACATCATACTGGGTGCAGAACACCTTGCCCGGATCAGTCTCAAGCATCTTGATATGCTCTTCCTTCGGCATGCAGAACATATGATGCGCAGGATCCCATTTCTTCTCATCCTTGTTCCATTCAAACAAGGGGAAATCAGAGATCCAGCAGAACTTGAAATCCGAGGGATCAAAGAGCTTGAGCTCTTTCCCTAGGTGAATCCTCAACTGACCTAGGACAGTGCATGCTGTCTGCCATTCATCTGCAATGAACAACAAGAGGTCGCCATCTTTTGCACCAGCTGTCCTGATGAGATCCTTCTGGATCCTTTCATCGAGGAACTTGGCAGCGCTGCCGTCCAGCCTGCCATCTTTCACCTTAAGTGTGACAAGACCTTTAGCATGATGGACCTTAGTGAGTTCAGTGAGCCTGTCAATATCCTTTCTTGAATAATCACCACAGCCTTCTGCCTTCAGCCCTTTCACGACACCGCCTTTATTGACAGTGTCCTTGAATACGCCAAAACCACAATCCCTGACAATATCAGAAACATCAAATATCCTCATATCATACCTTATATCCGGCTTGTCTATCCCATACTGATCCATGGAATCTTTCCAGGAGATGACAGGGAAAGGTGTCTTGAGATCATAACCGATGGCCTTCTTGAAAATATGCCTGAACAAGCCTTCAACAATCCTCCAGATATCCTGGACTTCGCTCACATAGCTCATCTCAAGATCAATCTGAGTGTGCTCTGGCTGACGATCCTGCCTCAAGTCTTCATCTCTTAAGCATCTTGGTAGTTGAAAGTACCTATCAAAACCAGCAACCATAAGGATCTGCTTGTAAAGCTGAGGAGACTGGGGGAGTGCATAGAACTTTCCAGGATTGACTCTTGATGGAACAACATAATCCCTTGCGCCTTCAGGAGTGGACTTGACTAGCATAGGGGTCTCGAGTTCCATGAAATCCTGCGACGAGAGATATTCTCTTGCAGCCATTGCAGCCTTGTGACGCACAGCAAAATAATTCTGCACTGCCGGCTTCCTGAGATCAAGATAACGATACTTCAGCCTTGTCTCTTCTGTTGATGCAATCTCCTCAGAAATCGACATAGGAAGAGTGTCACAGGTGTTGAGAATATTAAGCTCCTGCGCAGTGATCTCAATATCCCCAGTCGGAAGCTCCTTGTTCTTATCCTTCCTTTCCACCACCTTACCTTTAACCTGGATGACAAATTCAGGCTTCAGCTTAGAGATGTCAATCTTCGGATCAACAACAACCTGGGTTATGCCGTATCTATCTCTTATGTCAATGAAGGTAAGAGAACCGAAAGTCCTGAGCTTGTTGAGCCAGCCAGCTAACTGCACTTGTTTCCCGACATCTGCCTTACGCAGCTCGCCACAAGTATGAGTCCTTAGCATAGCCTAAGTGTACTTGATGTGCTTATTTAAATATTGCGGTTTATATATTAAATAGGAGAAACCGCATAATGCCATAGTACCTGAGGGAACCTATCTCTTCTTAGTCTGTGATTTTGACAACACTGACATCACAACAATCAAAAAAATGAGGAGCGCAGAAAGGACAACAAAGAAAACAAACAATGAATCTGCCTTCCCTCTCTCTTTCTTTGACAGTTCGGGATATTCCCCATCCATACCTGCACCATCCTTATACACTGAATCAGCACCGGAGAGCTTATGATCCATCGCAAAATATGAAACATCCACATCAAGAACCTTCCTGTGCCCGCTGTCAAACACTTCAATATTCTTTGCAGAGCTGCTGTAAGGCAGATAAAGAACCACTTCTTCAGCATCCACCATAACATCCCTGTCAAAAACCATGCGCCCCAAATCCACATCAAATCTCTCGCTTACAATCATATGAGAGACAGAAAAATTCTGAGAGAACAGGGGAGTGCCTGCAAAGCTGACAATCCTGACTGAATAATTCCCGGAAGAAGGACGCAGACGACCATAGTGCACATCAATGCTCCCGAACCCCAAGTCCCCATGATCATTGGAAAGCTTCAGTTCATATCTGTAATCCAAGGCCTGTACAGTGAAAGAAGACAAGGAAAAAACAATCATGAATAGGAAAATCAATCTACAAGATCCTGTCTCAGTCATCTTTCTCATTGTCCTGTGATATACTTATATTCAGCCTGATCTATAAAACCGATCCTCAGCATCACATCAGCGATGGCCCTGTATCTCGCCATCATGCCATACTGATATCTCTGTATGACATTCGGGTCAGTGATCCCCAGCCTCGACCAATCAATATCATAATCACCCAAAGTCTTGTCTCTCCTTATGTCCACCGGTTCCTCATACCAGGTCGTGAATGTCTCCTCATATGTGCCAACCTGGTATTTTGACCCATACCCTTCCTGACCATAGATTTTCTGATTGCCATAATTCCTGAATGAATACAAAGAAGGCATGCCATTGCCTTCAACAAAAAGATCAAGCCTATCAAAACTATCCTTGACACTGCTCCATGCCTGCTCATTGGCCGGATCATATTTGTAAGAAGACCTGTCAAGAGCCCTATAGATAATCTCGGCTGCAAAAGGGTCCTTAATCGCAAGGTTCCTTATCTGCCTTTCAGATGGTGAAGGATCACCAAGATGTGTCTGCAAAAGCTGTTCAATATCATTCCTATCAGACTGATCCATAGATGAAAGCGCAGCATATGCCTGACTGGCAAAATCCTCTGCAAAAGCCTGATAATTCGGATCATGACTGAACTGGCCTCGGGATTTGGTGATCATCTCATCAGCAAACCTCAAGGGGATGCTATAATCCTGAGGGTAATTGCTCTCTTTACTCTGCCACCAGTCCATGTAACCATGCCCGTACTCGTGGTTCAGCACACTAAATGCACCCTGAATACTGAACTCCCTGTCAAGAACAGGATAATCATATTTTCCTCTCATGCTGCTGAGGATATCCTCCTCCTTCAGATTTATGAATCCGGTGCTCCTGCTATAATGTGACCCCATATCAAATCCACCCTTAACCATAGAGTCAAAAACCTTGATCCCTCCAAGCGCGGGCCTAGTATTCGTTCTCAGCCAGACATCCAGCATCTTGACAATCTCAGGACGCTCCTTTATAGAATAGTCTATCTCAATGCCCCTGTCCCCCCAATAATCCACCAGCTCATCCTTGGTGAGCGGGTCCTCAAAATATTTGGAAATAGGTATACCATTCTGATTCACAATATGGCCTTCAGCATTAACCCCCTGGTGAAAATCAGACCAAATAATATCTGCAATCTGAGTGTCTGACTCGTAGACTGCATAATTGTTATTGGCATCGACCAAAACATTATAGTCATTAGGGCCTGTCAGATAATAATCTAACCTTCTCTGCATCTCATCTGCCTTTGCCTGGTCCCCACGGCTGGTGTAGAAATCTATCCATCTCTCATTCTCCCTTATTATGTCCTGGTCCAGAACACCCAAAGAAGGAGAGTCTATCTCAATCGGCACAGAAAATTTATTCTTATATAAATTATCTGAGCCCTGTGTCATGATACCATTACGCATAGAAAACCATAAGGATCCGGTTTCAATATTTGTCTGACTCGCCTTCCCCCCATCAGGATTATGGATCAGAGTCGGCACAGGCTGCCTGCCGTTCTCATCAACAGGAGGCAATACAATATCAACAGAATCACCATTGGCAACATTCACTTCAAAGCGCTGGTCTTCAGTGATATCCAATCCGAGGAAATCATCATGAGCGTTGAATGTCAGATAAGAACCGGGTTCAGATCCAACTGAAAAAATGCCGCCTGAAGATGAAACATATGTCCCGACAGGATTTGCCGGCGCATCATCCACATAAATATCGAGCTCAATATCCTTTGATGATGAACTGAAAACCACATCTGCACAATCAACACTTATCATATGATTATTACCACTGACAGAAATCGGACCACCCTCATGGATCGTGGCCCTGCTCTCATCCTTGGTGATAATATCAAACCTGCCATCAGGGTTAGAGACATGACCCGAAACAGTCACAGAACCTGGTTCATCTGTCGACAGATCACCGCTGACGATGTATTGGCCCTTATCACCGAACTGGATGCTTCCATCTGACCTTATTTCAGGATTATCCATCTGAGCCAGCACATCATTGGAAAAAGTCGTGCCTGTACCGGATGTAGTGTACAGGCCGTCCTCATAGAAATCAATCTCGCCCTGCATATCCAGATCAGAACCTGTCTCTGCTCCAATATAATTCTCAAATGCATCAGGATTCTCATTTATTATATCACAATCATCCTCCACAACACCCTCATACGAATCCGGATTCTCACCAGCAGCCTCAGGCTTCATATCCAAATAGACCTTATAAGCAGAAGGATGGGCCCTGGCTTTCTCAGGATCAGAAAAAAAAGTCTCAGCCGCGGCAAAATTCTCAGAGATAAAACCCTCAACATCGTCAGTGCTTGTCAAGCCGGTCTCAAACTCATCCTCCTGAGTCACATTGCCCTCCTGAGCAACAGCTACAGAGAGCAACAATACAAACACCAAAAAATACAGTATCTTCCTCATTCTCTCAGCGCAAAGGAAAAAATCCCTGTCGGATCATCTTTCTGGAAAACCTCAAATACGGTCACATTATCATAAGAATCATACATGCTTGTCCGCACACCATACATCTCTGAAAACAAGGTCATGCAGCTGAGGCATACTGACTGATCGTTCTCAGCAAAATGCATCGCATACCTGCTCGCAACATAATAAAGTATCCAGATATCAGAATCAAGAGTGTATTCGAAATCACTTATCTCGATCTCAGAAGTGGGATTGTAAATCACAACAGGATAATCCATCCTGAAGATGACCATATCCTCCTCAATATCAACAACTGTGCTGATATCACCTTTCCTGTAGAACTTATAACCCATATCAGTGAAATCCTTAAAAGATTTAATGCAGAAAAGGAATTCATTATTAAACATATCAGCCAGCTCTGACTCAACCCTCTCCTCTCCCGGGAGATAAGGCATGATGCCCACAGCATAGAATGGGATCTTGAGATCATAGTCAGCCATTGAAGGCTCAGGGACACTGAAATAACCGCCCTGCAAAGAAACAACATGAACAGAGGTCTCTGCAGCCTCCCTTATGCACGAATGGACAAAATTCTCAACAGGATCATCCAAGAACTGCGACTTCTGGACAACCGTGACCTGGTGCTTCAATAATCCTGCCTGTTGGTCATGATAAACAAAAAATAAAATTCCGGCAAGAAACACAATTATAATCCCAATTAGTATGAAATGGGTTATCTGACCCCTTTTCTGCACCATAAAACCACCAAAAACAAATCTCTTTAAATTGTTTATCATTTATAAGCGCTTATCCAATCTAGCATGAAATTTGCTGCCCTTTCAAGCAGGACAGGATCCTTGAAAGTATGAGGAGCATTGGGGAAAATCTGAAGCTTTGAACCAGGGCAGGCTTCATGCAGAGCAAAAGCCTGGTCAACAGGAACAGACCTATCAGCAGAGCCATGGATGATGAGCCAGGGGATCCTGATCCTTGAAGCGGCTCCAAGGATATCATGCTTCATACCATCATCATAGAAAGCATAATCCACTCTGTAGGTCTTCTTCTCAGTATTTGAATAGAACATGGCAAAACCATTCTCTTTCCAATCCCCAAGATCACATTTCATATACAAAGTAACAGAGAAATCTGACAGAGCGCCTAGTGTTATAAGATTCTTGACCTTTGACAGATCTGAAAGAATAGATACAAACCCCCCAAGAGAAGCACAGAGGAGAGTAATACCCTCAGCATAAGGAATTGATGATACGTAATCAATCATACATCTCAAGTCTTCAATATAATGAGATACCGTCAGGTTTCTAATATCCCCATCAGATTTCCCTGTCCCATGAGTAAAATCAAACCTCACGTAACAAAAATTGTGCTTTGTGAAAAAATCAGCATACCACCTGATGTGCTCCTGATCCATGAAGCCCTTGAAGCCATGAACATAGATGATCAGCGGATATTGTTTTTCCTTATCGAAGTCATCTGGCTTATGGAGAAAGGCCCTTATCTTCTGGCCAGACGGGTTCTTTATTGTAAATGGTTCCTGCATTTTTTGGGGATGGAAGTCTGCTTTTAAATAGTTTATGTGATATCCAATATTTGGAGGTTGAAATTGATATTTGGATTTTTTGTACTGCTTTATGTTTCTTTGCCTCGCTTCTTTCACCTGGGGAAAATTCAAGAGAGAAGAGATTCCTTATCCGGATTTGCTTTGCAAATCCGGCCATTAACTCTTTAATTTTCTGTCTGCACAACCAGGCAGGGATGTGCAAAAGCAGCATTGGCCAAGAGTGCAAAGCTGTTTCACAGAATCTCGACCTTGCAAGTGGCCAGGGACTTGAAGCGCTCGGCATCAGAGGAAGATCCGACGATATCGCCATAATGCATTGGCACAGCAAGCTTGGGCCTGATAATGCTACATGCTTCAGCAGCCTCTTCAGGAGTCATCACATAAGTGCCAGAGACAGGCAGAAAAGCTATGTCTATATCACCAAGCTTCGACATCTCAGGTATATTATCAGTGTCGCCGGCGTGATACAATCTCTTCCCATCAACAGTTACCACATAGCCGACCTTATTGTCACTCTTTGGATGGAAAGGCACACCGGGAGAACGGAACTTGTTCAGGTTGTAAGCAGGGACCGCCTCAATATTGATCCCTTTCACTTCTATCTTGTCACCGGGCTTCACAAACCTGATATCGCCTTCCAGCTTCGGCCTGCATTCCTCTGGAGCGACAATCACTGTGGTCGCTTTTCTGAGCTTCTTTATGTCATCCGGGCTGCAATGGTCAAAATGCTCATGAGTTATGAAAATAATATCAGCAGGCACATCAGAATCCAATTTGAAAGGGTCAAAATAGATCACAACACTGCCTGAGATCATTACAGAATCATGATTAAGCTTCTTGATATCCATGAAAACACCCCCATCATCCCAATATCATCCAAAAGCATAATAGCAGACCAATCTCGTCATGTCTGCCAGCTGACTGACTTCAATGTACTCGTCAGCCATGTGAGCAACATGCTTCGGAGAACACCCTATGGCAACAGCCTTGATGCCCCTGATATTCAACGGCTTTGCAAATGTCGCACCTGAAAGGCCCTTCAGCTTCGGCTTCCTGCCGGTTATCCTCTTCATTGTCTTCTGCAAATCAGTGATCGGCCCCGATATCCTGAGCTTATGAGGAGGAAGATGCTGCCCAATCTCAAACCTGAACCTTGATCCTCTGACCCTCTTTGATAAAACCTTGAGATCAGAGAGGATCCTCTTCGGATCCTGAGAAGGAAGATACCGGATATTGAGAATGAGCTCAGCCTTTCCCGGCACAATGTTCGGAGCTGAACCCGCGCTCATCATTGCAGGAACAAGAGTCGGTGGTGTAAAAAGCTTGTCTTTCCTGAACTTCATCCTGTGCTTATTGAGCAAAGAGACAAAATCTGCTAAGTTCTGCAGAGCATTGATGCCTGAGCCTGGATCAGATGAATGAGCCTGCCTGCCGATAGAAGTTATCTTGATGTCAAGATAACCCTTCTCACCTATAGCAATCATGTCGAGATGACCATCCATGTCAGGGATGATTGCAAAATCAGCCCTGACCAGGTTCTTCTTCAGGAGAAAATCCATGCCATAAGCATTGCCTCTCTCCTCGTCAGAAACAAAAGCGAAAATGAACTTTTTCTTAAGCCTGTGCTCATATGACTTCAGGATCGATGCGGCTATCAGAGCAGAAGCAAGCGCACCTTTGTTGTCTGAGGAGCCCCTTCCAAAAATCTTACCCTTCTTCTCAATGGGCCTGAAAGGATCAGACTTCCAGCCTTCGCCTGCAGGAACAACATCCAAATGGCAGGCGATGAGCGTTGATCTGCCTTTGCCGATCTCAACGATCATGTTAGGTCTCTTCTTATCCTTTGCATACACCTTGAAAGGTATCTTATGATTCTTAAGAAATGTCTTTATCACTGATGCTGCCAGATATTCATTGCCAGGGGGATTGACTGTCTGTTTGCTGATTATAGATTTTAGGAGGGCTTTGCACTGCTGCTCATTCTCTTTCACTTCCTTGTCCATTTCCTTTCTCAATTTTGCTGATAACATTTTATATCTCACAGCCTTCCAATCTTCTTAAGATCCTTCCACCAACGATGATCCCTTTTCAGCAATGCAGATGCCAGCTTCCTGGCAGATTCGGTCTTAAGAAGGCCTTTTGCATTGTCGCTCCAATTCCTCGCATCCCTGAAACCCTGCTCGACATATTCACGCGACTGGGCTATGACCTCCAGGAGATCAGCATCCTTCGCTATGACGGCCTCTCTTGAGGACTGATCTTGGAGCTCCTCAAAAAGATGGAGCCATTCCATCGCGATGTTAGCCGGCAGCGGATCCATCTGGTCCCTGAATGCGTCAAGCTCAGCCTTCCTGAAATCAATGTAGCGCTGGCCGACCTTGTGCAGATCATTGAGCCTTGTCTCATGAAGATCATGTATCATGCACATCACGCTGACCTTGAAAGGGTCTGCGTGCTCGAGCTTCGCAAGAATGAAACCTATCTGCGCTGTGCGGAGAGAATGCTCTGAGACAGATTCAGGATCCCGGATCCCGAGAAGCCACCACCCAGAACGCTTCACATTCTTAAGATTGCCCAATTCAAAAATGAAATCAGCACATGCTGACAGATGCTGGTCTTTCTTGATAACAACCACCCCAAATCAAATGATACTCGTTTTCTTTTTTGTTTAGCATCTTCAAAATTCTTATATGTCACCTTGCAGGCTCTGCTTCCCCGTAGGGGGCCTCCCCCCGCGACGAGCAGGAAAGGTCAATCAATAGAATTTTGACCTTAGGATGCTAAACAAACTACTTACTACTTCTTCAACTCAATGTCATAAATGACATTCTCGACCTTCTGGAGATTCCATTTTATTGCATCAGACTTCTTCCTCAACTCATTGTTACCTGGGGATATCTGGAGGAAGATGCCATGGATGTCATCGATCGTGTCCCTTATCCCCATGACCTCCTTATACTTCTTCTTTATGGACAAGAGGACTGCCCTCCTTGTGAGCTCACCTGTCAGATCACTCAAGCCCATGAGATAATCATCAAGATTCACAAAAGACTTCACAGAAGAATATGCAGGGACAGGCTTCTTTTCTGCAAATGCGAGAAAGGTCATGGCTTCAATGTACTCCTGCAGAGCAACAGAAAAGGAACCAGTATAAGCTGTGCCTACCAGACTGAACTTCTTGAGCCTGTCGATGACCTTCTTCGCATCAGCAAGCAGCTTCTTTGCTTCAGCCATCTTACCCTGATGGACAAGATAGATGGCCTGCTTTGAATCCTTAAGCACCTTCCTGGACTCATTGATGACTAGCTCCCGTGTAGCGCTCTCCTTCTCAAAAATCGACTTGATATTGGCTATCTCATCCTTATTGAATATCATCATATCCCCCATCATTATCTTATCTTAATTGAAAATCATCCAATCTGAATTATCTAACCTTGATTATATACTTTATCGAATCTAATCGGATTATCAAATCTAATCGAAAAATGGCATCTGGTTCAAACCTCATGCAAAAAATCTGATGCAAAAAACCACAAATATGATCCAAAAAACCACATACCCCTAATTCCATTTATATATTGGGGGTCTGTATTTAAATTTTTGTGATTTATTCAGCAAATCGGCAGTATAAGAAAATAAATAGAATTTATTGAGCTAAAAGACTAAAAAATGCTTTAATTGAATAAAATAAGCATAATAAATACTTAAAATTGGATAAAAGAGGCATATTGTCCATATTTTGCTCAGATATTTGCGAAACTAGGTTTTTCAGCAGAAAAAAACAAAAACTTTATATATTGTATTCTGATTATGTATACTAATATGGCAGAGGAAAGTGCATTAAGAGGCATAATAGATTTTTTTGGCGACATAGGCATCTATGATGTGGTGCTACCATTCCTTCTTGTATTCACAATAATCTTCGCATTCCTTGAGAAGAGCAAAATCCTTGGGACTGTGACAATAGAAGGAGTGACCTACACCAAAAAGAACCTGAATTCCATTGTGGCTTTCTCAATCGCCTTCTTTGTGGTCGCATCGACCAAACTGGTCGCAGTGCTGAATGAAGGACTGGCAAACATCGCACTCATCCTGATAATCATATTCTCATTCCTCCTCCTCATAGGATCATTCTACAAGGAAGGGGAAGATGTATTCCTCGAAGGGGGATGGAGAATAGCATTCATGGCTGTCTCAGTCATATCAGTTGTGCTCATATTCCTATGGGCTATAAAGACAGATGACGGAGAGCCATGGCTCAAATGGTTCTGGTACTACATGGAGGACCACTGGAGCTCAAACCTTGCAGGATCGATAATAATCGTCATCGTGATAGTATTTTTCATGTGGTTCATAACAAAGGACCCGAAAGCACGAAAAACAGAGACCAAGAAGAGCTAGAAACACAATAATTATAAAATATAACACCTATACTCCAAAAATACCAAACAAACCAAGAGTCGCATTCAAAAAAGGAGGATGAAAAAATGAATCTGTGGGACTTTTTTTATTCACTGGACAGGTTAGGGGTGACCGAAATCCTATTGCCTTTCTTGCTTGTATTCACAATAGTCTTTGCGGTACTCCAGAAGACACACATCTTTGGAGCTGAGAAAAAGAACATGAACATGATGATAGCACTCATCATGGGAATGACAGTCATATTCGACCACATACTCAGATGGAGACCTGGCAGGTCAGTAGCTGAGATCATCAACAGCGCATTGCCGCAGGTGTCATTGATTGCAGTCGCAATCATCATGCTGCTGCTCATGATTGGAGTTTTCGGAGCAAGGCTGGAGATTGCAGGAACAAGCCTGGCAACATGGGTGGGCCTATTCTCGCTGATAGCAATAATAGTCATATTCGGACAGGCAGCAGGATGGGGATGGCACTGGCCATGGTGGCTCAGATGGCTCGATGACCCGGACACAGTATCAGTGATAATAATCGTGCTGGTGTTCGGAATCGTGATAGCATATATCACACACGAGCCAAAAGAGAGGACCACTTTCGGCGGCCTCAAAGAGGCATTCCACAATCTAGGAAAGGCATTCAAGTAAAATGGCTACAATCCTTGACCTGGGATTCCTGGCAAACTTTTCATTCATCTTCACATTCTTATTAGTGTTTGCCATAGTGTTCGCAATCCTGGAAAAGGCACAGCTTCTCGGAAAGAACCGAGGCCTGAATGCAATAATCGCGCTTGTGGTGGGTTTCCTGGTGCTGCTCTCCGACAATGTACGCGCAGTCATAGAAATAGCTGCACCATGGTTTGTCCTGCTGATGCTCTTCATAATGTTCATCCTCCTCGCATTCAATGTATTTGGAGCAGACACAGGCAATTTCATGAGCGTACTGGTGAATCCAGAGCACAAGCACATAGTCTACTGGATTGTTGCACTGGCAATAATCATAATAATGTTCTCGCTGAGCCAAGTGATCGGACAGGATGTAGGGCCATTCCTCGACGAAGAGGGGCATCCTGTAGACAATGCAGACTGGAACAGGACATTGACAGCAGGAGAGAGGGCAGGCGGCGGGACAAGCACAGCAACAAGCGACTTCAACCAGAACCTCGGCGCGACAATATTCCATCCAAAGATATTAGGGATGATCCTCATCCTGCTGATAGCCTCATTCGCGATAAGGATGCTGTCACAAGTAAGCAAGTAAAGTCCTATCATAGACTGAACAGAATATGTTTCTTGGAAAAGCAATCAGAATGATCTGTTCTACGCCCCACATACTTTGCTTGTGTGCCCAGATGGAAAATCCAAGAATTTCTGACCGGATTCGCAGAGCAAATCCTGATAAGAAATTTCTTCTCTCTTGAATTTTCAAGCTACATTAAAGGGCATTGCAAAGAAGCAGCAAGTCAGATATCAGTCAAAAAGTAATTTTCAGAACAAAAAAAAAACTAAGAAAAATCATCTCTTTGTCTTGAGATCCTTGGATATCCTTGCCAGCTCATTGACGTTCTCAGTCATGGTCGGGATTATCTTCTGGAAAACCTTCTCCATGGCCTTTATTTCAGTGCCTACCTCAGTCAGGTTCTTGTCATACTCGCCGACCTTCTCAAGCACAGCAGTATGAAGCTTGTCGAAATTTCCCTTGAGATCCTGGAGGAGCTGCTCCATCTGGGCAAGCCTTGCATCAGTCCTCTCCTTCCACTCGATAATCTTCTCGACGCTCTTGATCAGCTCATTCCATTTCTCATCTACAATAGCCTCGGCAATCTCCTCTATCCTCTCCCTGCTCCCGGAAGTCTCCATCCCCATGTCAGGAGGCGGCATCCCTGAAGGTGGCATCATGTGCTGGGGCATCTGCATAGGCCCCTGCGGACCCTGAGGCATCTGCATATCCTGCTGGTTCTGTTGAAACGGAAACTGTCTAGGCGGCGGCATCCCCGGAGGCGCCTGCATTCCCATATTCGGCATATTATCACCCTTTTCCAGAGGGACCTTCTCCATCCCTCCCTTAAGATCTGCCTGTGTCATGGCATCAAATATCTCATGAAGCTCAAAGCCATCACGCTGAAGGTTCTGAGTGATCTGATTATTGGACAAGCCCTGCTGCCTCATGGCCAGCACCTGAGTGACAGGAGGGCCTCTAGGCCGCGGCATCCTCTGCGGCTGCTGAGGTCCCTGCTTCTTGAACATATCAGTGAATCCCATCTTACTTATTCAGCTTCTCATCAACAATACGCCTGACAATCCTCTCAACCTCTGACTGTGTCACAAAATTAATAGGCTCCCATAAATTTATGTACTTCTGCAAGGTGTTGACCTCATCCTTTGTGGAAGTCATCTTGAGCTCCTTGATGATCAGCCTGACCTTATCCTTGATATCATCAATCTCCCGATGCATCTCATTTATTGTGTTATTTGAGAGCTGGACCTCAGTGTTGACCCTCTTGAAGCTCTGAAGCATGTTCTGATCAGAAACCTGCACCTTGCGCCTCATGTTCGTATAGCGCTCCTCGATGACCCTCAGGCGCCTGCTGAGGTTATTGACCTCATTGGCCATCTCGGTGAACTTGTCAACACCACCGACATGCTTCTGCTGCCCAAGAAACATGGGCTGGTCCCCCTGCTGCGGCTGGGGCGCCTGCGGCTTCTTATCAAGACCTAACATTGTATCACCAAGTTTGTTATCAATAAAACCATATCCTGTTGATAATCAATATTTATCGTCACATATATAAATATAATCATTAAAAAAAGCATACATAACAGGCGGGAAACACTATAAAATATATGGAATATGTATGTAACCATAGCCAAGTAGTATATCCGATGATCCGAGAACTGACCATATGCCTGACATCTTCAAAACTCAACATATCACAACCAAAATATGATAACCAGATATGATAACCAATGATAACAAGAGCTGCTTAGCGGGTGTGAAAAGGCCGCACTGCACCTGAGGGCTGTGATCCGGAGCCGAGCCAAAAAGATATGAGCCACAAAATCCATAAAACCTGGCCGGCCATCCCCACAAGAAGCAGAATCTGCCAATTATCAGGGTTCTGACCCTTTGTATACAGGACAAATACCAAAAAAATATTAAACAAAAGAGCATTAGAGAGAACAATGGCACTATTCGAGAAGCAAAAAGAGGAGTTCAGCTATGAGATAATAAGAGAAGGAGAAGACAACATACTGAAGATAGACTGTGAAAACCTCAGCATATCACCGAGCATAGAAGATTCTCCGATAGTCATGGCAAAGACCATGGAGAGACTCATAGAAGTCTCTGATGTCACAAAGATCGTATTCTCACAGAAAAGGGACTATGAATATGACTACACCCAGACCCTGATGCTCCAGGAGATAGCGAAGATATACAACAGCCTGGTCAAGCAGAAACAGCTCTTCAGCTACCACGCGATGCACTATGGCGGGGAGTCGCCAAGAGAGCTGGATGAAAGGTACACCGAGATGCAGAGGATAATATTCCATCTGCTGAAAAGCGACCCACTCGGAGCATATGTCGAGCTGAAAAGAGCCCTCCGAAGGGAAGAGATAAAGATGGAGAAGCTGGTGGATCCGAGAGCACTGGACTCAGAGAAAAAATACCTGGCGCTCATAAACCAGCTGATAGGGCTGCTCGACAAGACAAAGATGATCATAATAACAAAGCCATACCTCCCAGGCTATGTGATAGGCAACAGGGACCAGTACAGGAAGATATTCACGCCGACAATAAAGCCGGACTTCATGTTCACAAAGCTCATGGCAAACTATCCGGCAAACGGGGAGGAGATAGACAACTACACAGTCGGATTCGACACAGAGATCACAATCTTCAAGTTCCCGGACTCTGTACAATACCTCTATCACATGGTGCCCCCAGAGTTCAAGCTGTCAGAAGAGAAATACGAGATACTCGACATGGCAAGGAGGATAATGGCAGAGCATAAGCCGAAGAAATCAGAATTCGTGGATCCGCAGAGGATGAGACAGGTCTTCCTGAATGTAGGCATGGACCTCCTCGAAGAGCTCGTCAACTACAGGAATGTGGAGATGAGCCAGGACGAGATAAAAGAGCTCGGAAACATCCTCGTCAGATACACGGTCGGCTTCGGCCTGATAGAAGTCCTGCTGTCTGATGAGAAGATCCAGGACATCTCAATAAACTCGCCGATGGGCCAGATACCCATATTCCTGGTGCACGCAGACTTCGACGACTGCAAGACAAACATCATACCTACGACAAGCGAAGCAGAATCATGGGCATCCAAGCTCAGGATGATATCCGGAAGGCCCCTCGACGAGGCAAACCCCATCCTTGACACAGAACTCGAGCTGCCAGGGGCCAGCACAAGGGTGGCAGTCATCTCGCCTCCCCTGAACCCCACAGGGCTCGCATACTCATTCAGGCGACACAGGGACAGGCCATGGACACTGCCCCTCTTCATGAAAACCAAGATGATCACACCGCTCGCAGGAGGACTGCTATCCTTCCTCATAGACGGGACAAGAACAATGCTCATATGCGGGACAAGGAGCTCTGGAAAATCATCGTTCCTCAGCGCACTCCTGGTAGAGATAATGAGGAGATACAGGATAATCACAATAGAGGACACGCTCGAGCTTCCGACAGGATCGCTCAGGAAGCTCGGATTCAACATACAGCCCATGAAAGTCGCGTCAGCATTGTCAAAATCAACAGGAGAACTCACAGCAACAGACGGCATAAGAGCAACACTCAGGCTTGGAGACAGCGCACTGATCGTCGGAGAGGTCAGGAGCAAGGAAGCGATTGCACTCTATGAAGCCATGAGGGTGGGGGCAGCAGCAAACACAGTAGCAGGGACGATCCATGGAGATTCACCCTATGGGATATATGACAGGGTGGTCAATGACATCGGGGTGCCGAAGACAAGCTTCAAGGCGACAGACATCTGCATAATCGCGACACCTATCAAGACAGCAGACGGACTGCACAAGTACAGGAGAGTCACACAGATAACTGAAGTCGGCAAGCTATGGGAAGATGATCCCCTCACTGAAAATGCTTTCAGGGACCTAATGAAATACAACGCGAAGACAGACCAGATAGAGCCCACTGACGACCTGATAACAGGGGAGAGCGAGATACTCAAGACTATCGCAGGAAACATAAAGGACTTTGCAGGAGACTGGGATGCAGTCTGGCACAACATACTGCTCAGGTCAAAATGCAAAGAGACGCAGTGGAAGATGGCAGACAAAGTCGGGGATCAGGAACTGCTTGAAGCGCCATTCACAATACAATGCAATGACAAGATGCATGTGCTGACAGAAGTCATAAAGGAAGAGACAGGAACAATAAATCCCAAAAGGATATATGAGGAGTGGGAGCTCTGGCTGAAGCGCGAGATACGCAAGAGAGAGATGCAGAAAGGGGATGTGAAACTGGCCCTATGAGAAAAATCAGGAGACCAGGATCACAGATCCGTTATATTCTATAAGTATGTTCGACCTGCCCTTGACAGTAATATCATCATAAGGGAAATCCAGCCTGTTCTCAGTGCCGCAATCTGGGTTAACATCATTATCAGGCAAGATGTCACAAAGGCCGTTCTCGAGAAGGATATTCGCCACATCCTCCTCCTTCACAGTGACTTCAGGCATGCTTGCAGGAGTGGTCAGCTCATAACACAGCAGAGGCTTTGTAAGACGGCCATACTCTGTCTCTTTCCAACAGGCAAAAGCATATGCGGTTATGCTGAGATTTACAAGGCTTTTCAAGTCTCCGCCTGAGCCTCCGCCAAATGTGGAGTTTGTTATCAGATCGACACGCAAGACCTGCTCCTCGACGCAATAGCTCTTATCCACCCTCAGGCCCTTTGGCACAAAAGTCGCTGAATAGACATGATAGAAAGTCTTGCAGTAGAGGGACTTAGAGAAACCAGGAAGCTTTGTAGCAAACAGGCCGACAAGCATAGCAACAGATATCACTGCGACAAAAAGGACCAGCATGAGACCTATCGAGATATCCGCCTTCCTTGACCTTGACATCGCCACATCCATCACCTCAATCTATCCTGACAACACGACAGATATTCCTGTCGCTCCTGAACTTAAGCTCATGCACGCCGACTGCGAGCTCCTCTGAAACATTGATGTCCTTATTGATGAGATAAATCCTCTCATTGATGATATCCTCATCCAGGGGCCCGCCCTCCAGGGTGACCTTCAGGATGTAACAATCGCGATTCATGTCCCTCTCCTCAAGGCACCTGCTGCAAAGAGTGACAATCGCATTCGCGACATGCTCAGGGCTGCCTTCAAACTCCTGGAACTGCTGGTCAGTGCCTATACCGGATGTGCTGTTCACAGCCTTCCTGACAAAACCCAGGGTCATCACAATCACTACAAGGGCGACAACAACCATCCCGTACTTGAAAAATATATCCATCATCTGAACCACCTAACCATAAAACACCATATCCTGCATGAGCGTCTTAGCTGAACCCGACTGAACCAAAGCGAAACCTAACTGGACCTGACCAAAACCAAACTGAACCTGAGCGAAACCTAACTGAAACCGGTAGAGGATATGCCCTGCTGCACAAGATTATTCAGGGCGAAAACACCCACCACAGTCACAATCACAAAAACTATTATTGCAAACAGCAGATTGCGCGCAATCATGCCATCACGCGATATCTTGTCAAAACCATTCTCCACACCATTCGCAAGGATCGACAGGAGGATGACAGTCTCGACCATGTATATGCCGACAAGCACCTGAAAGATTGTCGGCGGGGTTATCTTCGCAAAATTGATGAAATCACCAAAAAAATCCCCTGAAGCAGAATCAAGACCCCCTGTATTGAGCTGGAGAGCATTCATTATCTGGGTTATCTGGCTTGAGATCTGGTAAAGAGTCTGCACTATTATCAGGGTGAGAGATCCGACAAGACCAGCAATGAAGGGAGCCAGGAACTTGGCCTGCATCTTGATGCTGTTGACAGTCTCATTCAGCAAATCATATATCAAACCGCGCACCTTCTTCACATTATCCAGATATATGGAGATCTTTGTCAGGATGTTATAAAGGACCTTAGCCCCTTTCTTAGAACCCTCGACAATTATCCACGCGACCTCCTTGAGCAGAACACTCGGGAAACGCTGTATTATGCCGTACTTCGTGTCGAAAATGGCCTGCGAAAAAGTGACGCCTTCATCCTGCATCCTATCCCTGACTGCCAAGAAGAAATCGAAAATCTTCTTCTTCTTCATGTTCAGTATCTCAAACTGGTTCACAAAATTCTCGATAGCCTGCTCAATAGGTATCTCCTCAGTGAACTGGTTACTCATCTGAAAGAGGGAATCCCCCAGATCCTCCTCAATCTCTACGATATCCTGCCTTATCTGCAGAATCTGCGTGCTCTTCATGTAATGATATATCGCGATCCCGATGCCTAGACCGACAGGAATCGTAATAGTGAGGAACATGGCCATCATCTTATACTCCCCCTCCGGAATGACGTTAGTCATGCCCTGCGCAGCAGCAGCCTTGGACTCCAGGTAAGAAGGGATTGTCTTGAAGATGAAATGATAAAGGCCCGGGATCATGATGACAATGCCTGTGGTTACAGCGACCATCTTTATGGGGATATAATAAATCGTATCCTTCACCTTCAGGATGAACTTCCCCTTAGGCGGAACATAAGGGTTCCTGGAAAGGTCAGGAAATGAAAAAGCGCCCGGCCTCTTTGCGATAAGCCTTCTGGTGAAAAAGAAAAGAATCATCGGCAGGACCACGATATAACCGAAGAAGAGATGGGTCACATTGATGGAATCAGCCATGAATATGCTCATCAAGGGAAATGCAATAAGCCCGATCAAAGGGAGCATCATGCCGAAAGTGTGAAGCACAGTCACAGGCGTCTTGAGATTATATGCATAGATCTTCATCTTCTCATAGGTCGCATCAAGTATTGTGCTCAGGGACTTATCAAGGATCCTGGTCTGGTTCTCCTTGTCTGTCTGGGCAAGGACAGAATACAGAGTCATCATGGACTTGACAAAATCCGGGTTCCTCTTGATCCACAGCCCAACGAAAAAGTTTATCCCGCCCTCAATGGAATTTATCTTCTCCATATCAAGCATCCAGAGCACTGTCTTAAGGTCCCTGCCGAGAGGGCCGCTGAGATGCTGGGTTGAGAAGAACATGGCATTCTCGAGAATCGGATTGACCCTCATATAGATGGTCATATAAAGGATCGCCAGCAGGGATTCCTGCTGAGCAGCAATCTTGGTGATCTCGGCCATGTAATCAACATAAGTGTAGACGACAAAAGAGATGAAAAGGCCGGAAGCAAAGACAAAGAATGAAAAGCTTGT
This sequence comes from Candidatus Woesearchaeota archaeon, assembly GCA_016928155.1. Classification (NCBI taxonomy): domain Archaea; kingdom Nanobdellati; phylum Candidatus Woesearchaeota; species Candidatus Woesearchaeota archaeon. Next base: position 24,367 of record JAFGLG010000009.1, read on the forward strand.
GAATTTCAGGGCATAGAACGGGACAGCAGCAACAGAGAAAACAAGCACGGTGAGGATCGATGCAGAGATGATGGATTCAGGCTCGATATTCAGGCCCGCGACCTTTATCTGATCCCTGAAATCATTATACATCTTCTCATTTATCAGCTTCTTTACAAAATTCATATACCTCAGGGAAAAATTGCAGTACTTCTCAAAGAAAGAGGAAAGGATAAACTCGTCAAGCCTCTCCCTCCTGAACTCCTTATAGGTCCCTGTGAAGGTCTCCTGCATGTTGGAACTATCCTGCGGTAGTGATTTAGAAAGCTTATTGGCTACATCACCCTTTATAGTGTCAAAAGAAGGATATTCAGGCATTATTTTCCCCTTTTTATTGAAATTCCCTTACAGGCGCAATAACTGACAATCTCTTCAGGCTTATTCATTCTTATTCATCAAAATTATCAAGAGCCAAGGCTGCAAATTATATAAATGTATCGACAAAACCTGCAAAAGCAAAAAATCACAAAAATGCACTTAATAGCCCCAGAAACATGATTAACCAGGTTTTAACCAAAATCAGGGCTTTCAAAAAATTTAAATACTAGCTTAAATATGTTACCAATAAATAATGATTCAATAATTATCTACGGTGGTAATATGACAAAAAAGGGTGAAAAGTCACTGCAAATGATATTCGGTTTATTTCTACTGCTGATCATCTCCCTGGTCGTGCTCAACCTCTTCTTCAAGTTCACAGAGAAGAGCAGCACCAAGATGCAGGGCGCATCAACAGAGTACTTCCAGAAAGCAGCCAAGGAACAGGCAATCCAGGACTGCCAGGCCATGTGCGACAATATAAAGGATATCGGAAGCCTCATGAAATTCTGCAAGTCCTACCATTCACTTGACTGGAACTATAACCAGATAGCAAATGACAAGATATCAGAAGGGCTATATGACTTCTGCGAGAACAAGATCCCATGTTTCATACTTGTGGATGACTGCGGACAGACAAGCACACCAGTGGCTGAGCCTTATGACGGAGAAACATGCAGGAATGTCCTCAAAGACTGGGATAACAACAGAGTCCAATGGCTAGTGGATCTTTCATGCGACGGCAATGCAAACGATTTTGAAGGAAGCTGCGGCCTTGACCCGACAAGCAGGGCAAACTGGTATTATAAATACAATTACAGCTGTACATGGGCAAGGGATATACTGGCAAATTCGCCTCAATAAGCTTTTTTATTTCTTATTGACAATATTTATATAAGACAATTCTTTGGGGATATACATGGAATACGCAGAGCTACATTCTAAACTGGAACAGATAAACCAAGTCCAAAATCAGATACTGGAACATGAAAAAGGAAAGCTTCAAAGCATCCAGACTGATGAGCAAAGGACCAAAAGCATGATAGAAGGGAGCAAGCTCAGCCAGAGCCTGGAGAAGACAAAAGAGCAGCTGATAAACAATGCCAGACAGGCAGTGAATGAAGGGAATACCGAAAGCTTAAGCATGATATTCGACCTGCTGATTAAGCTAAACAATGCAGTCCTAGGGATAGTGCAGAAGGAGAAGGGCTTTGAAGCAGCCAAGCAGGCCAACTCCAAATCTAACTTCAGCATAGAGGGCCTTGAGATAGAAGACAACAAGAAAAGCGATAAGATATACCAAGGAATCCTCGAGATGGTCAAGCAGGATCCTGACCTCGGCAGATACATCGAAGAGGGCAGACAGAACCTGGAACAGATCAACCAGCTGCTCGCACAGGAGAAAGGAGTCTTGGAAGATGAGATAAAGCAGATTGCAGTGGCACTGAATGAGCTGGACCAGCTTGAGAAAAACCTCAAAGAGCAGAACAGATGGCTCGAGAAAGCATTCAGGAAGAGATTCCTGGGAAAGACGGAATTCGACCCGAAAGCGAACCACAATGAGATAACAAACAATGTGAGCGCACTGTTCGCACAGGAAGTCGTGGAGAACAACAACATCCTCAGGCAGATATATGCAGGCACGCCAAGAAAGGAGATAAGCCAAAGAATAAAATGGCTAGAGGACAAAGAGATGCAGATTGAGGGGGACATAAACCTTCTGTTCAAGCAGTTCCTTATACCCAAGATGGAATTCCCTTCGGGAAACTACCTGACGCTGACCTGCAGCGTGCCGATGGCCATGGACTCGATCAAGAACAGGGAGATAGAGAGCAGGAGCACAAACACAGGAACAGAGAGGTTCAGGGTCGGGTCAATGCAGATGGACCTCAGATATTTCGCATTCAAGCTGAACACACTACAGATAACATCGATAACCCAGGATAACCAGACCGCATTCCTGTTCCCTCTCGAGAATGTGATGAGGAACAGCTATTTCGTCCACATACCGAGCCTCAATGAGCTGAGGGTATATCTAACACCAGAGAATGACGAGCAGCTGATAATGCAGATAAGGAAAGACATAACCCTGTTCGACAAGATCATAAAGGACATAGACGATGTCTCGCTGGAATGGTTCAGGGAAGCGAAGAAACTGAATGTCGACTTCAAGGTGGAGTGGAATGTCGAAGCCAAGAACATAATACGGCAGGACTTCACCAAGAGATACATAAACGAGCAGTTCGACATCCTCAGGGACAAGGAACACAGCCTATTCGACGCAATAGACTTCATGACAGACGAGGAATGGCTCAGCTCCATATCAGATGCCCAGAAAGCAGAAGTGCTCATCGGCAAGTATGAACCACAGAAGATAAAACCTAGGGATTTCAGGGAACAGCTCCTGAGGCTCAGCAAAGCGGAATTCATACAGGCAGTCATCAAAGCAAAGCAATTCTATGCCAAACTCCTCCAGGATGCAGTGGACTTCCTGAAATCGAGGAACACCATGCAGAGCACCAACAGCGGCATATTCGTTGCACCGAAATCAAAGGTGCTCTTCTGGGAGAAATTCTTCGAAAGAGCCGGGAACAGGCCGAATGTGTTCTATTATGAAGGCGAAGACATAGCTTCAGGGATAAGCCAGTGCTACTCAAAATGCAAGAGCAATGCAACCAACAGGCCGATACCGAAGGCAAGAAGCCTCTATATCTACAACTGCCCAAGCCTGATGCTCCAGAAGCTCTGAACCGACGACATATATCAGAAATATCATAAGACATATCCTGATTTATATCCAACCTAATCAGCATAAACATGCTTCCAGGCTATATCCACATCCTGAATGCCGACCTTCTGGACCTTGAACTCAACAGTGGCTTTCTTGCCCCTGCCGACAGCCTTCTGGATAAGATAGAAAAGAGAATCCTTCCTGGTGAGATCAAGGACAGGCATCGTGGCATTGCACAGGGAGAATTCCTCGCAGATCTCGCCCTCATCCTTTATCGTGATGCAGAAGGTCCTGCCCTCGCCGACCTGGTTCGAGGAATTCTTGGTCGTGATATTGTTCACGATATAAGGGAAAGTATAGACCTTTGTCTCCATGGCATTCCTGCCGCCACGGCAAACATTCTCAGCAGAGGCCTTGACAAGCTGGAAATTCTCGACAACAGCATTGACCTCGACATTATGGGTGTACTTGGAAAGGAGCACATAAGCGCTTGTGAGCACAATTATGCCTATCACCAAGCCCGCGATGGTCCACATCCAAACCTCGACTGATTCCATCAGCCGATCACCAACTTGAAATTTCCAGATTCAACTTCGATGTATATCGCCACATTATCAACATTATTTGTTCCCGAAACAGACAAGTTAGTGCCAGGCACCAAACCAATGGAAGCCAAGCCTTGCTCCACTTCATTTTTATTAATATCACAGGGACCCTTAAGGACATAGCATAGATTGCTGCGCACAAGACCCTGCTGGAACTTAGTCCAGCAAAGCTTGCCATGCTTGATGGCATCATCTGTGCAATCACCACCAGCATCTATCACCTGGGCATCGATCTCAGTCTCATCATCAGAACCCTGAAGCTTCTCCATGAACTTCTTTGTGCCAAAAGCCCAGTTGGAGAGGAGACCGACAACAATGAAAACAGATATTGTGCCGATGAAAATCAAGAAAATATAATTCAGAGACATATCACCCTTCTTATTATCTCTCTTCATGCCAGCATCACCACCAGACCACCGATGTTCCTGAAAACATCAATAACACTGTTTCCGACAATCCTATAAGCGACATACAGCAGTATGAGAACCATCAGGATGATAAGCAGGATCCTGAATGTGCCAGAGACCTTCTCCTCCTGCTTATGATCCTGCATCTCCTGCGTCTTGTCCTGCATGAACCTTGGCTTCTGAGCCTTCTCGGCCTGTCCTGCTTCTGACGATGCCTTTGACTCCATTGCCTTCTTCTGGGCCATGATATCCAATGTCGCCTTATTTATATCCCTGTCAAGGACCTTCTTGACATTACCATACGCATCCTCCTCAAAGATCTGGATTGCAGGATTGCCATCCCTGAAAAGGACTGCCTCCTCAAGTGTCTTGAACTGCTTCCTAGTGCTCATGCCTGAAACTGTGTACATAAAACCTCTTTTTCGATATCGGGTATCATTGAAATCAAAACCTCATGAAACAGTTATGTGGTGGTTCCTGCCGCTGTACTCAATAAGTATATTTCTTGCATCATTTATAGATTTTACTGTCAGCTGGTCCTTTGTGCCGCAGCCAAAGTCAGAATTGGCAATGATATGGCAGAGATTCCTCCTTAACATGAGCTCGCTTATATGGGTCTCGTTTATTGTACCAGTGTATTCATATATGAGAGGGACAGTTATCTCGCTGCATGTCATGTCCTTGACAGCAGTGCCATGATTTGACAGGGTCCAGCACTCCAAGACCTTGTCCAATATCTCTTCCTTGATATCATAATAAGTATAGCTTATGGACAGATTGGAAAGCATGAGATAACCATCATCAGAGGAATCAACCTCAATGAATATCTCACAAGGATCCGATGTGCAGTCATCAATCTGGGACTGGATATCAAGGGTGAGGTCAAATGCCTCAGCCCTGTTGGATTCGTGGAGATTGAAGTTTTTTTCTGGTTGTCCTTTAACCTTAATTGAGCCAGACTGAGGCTGGAGATACCAAATCCTTATCCTGCCAAGAACGAGAGCACCTGTCTCAGCAGAAATCTCAACACTGCAGGAACCGCCTATATCCCCGAGACTGGAATCATCAGCAATCAGGATCCATGGGCCATTGGAAAGATTCAACTCGCCAGACCAGCTCCCGCTGATTATCGATGATCCGCATTTGAACTCAAAATCGATATCACTTGGGAAAGGGATCTCAGTAAGCCTAAGTATATCATCCTGAAGCTTAGCGATGTCAGCAAATCCGCTGAAAAAACCCACACCCACATTTTCAGCAGTGGCAATCTTATCCATCCATTTATATATCCCAGTGTCACATATTCTGCTACCAGCAAAATAATTCCCATCTGCATCATATTCAGGCATACAGTCATTTCTGCCAGACCTGAAAAGCTCAGAATTGTCCACATCATTGCCGAAAATCGGAAGGACATTGAAAGAAAGACCGTTGTTATTATTACCTTCAGCTGCCCCAATAAGCCTATTGACAGCATCACCCTCGGTGCCTGCAGTGCTCGGTTCATCGGCTGTGCCGCAAACACCAGAAACGCATGGCGAACCCACCCACTTCCAGACAGCACCTGTTGGATCAGAATCACTCACAGGGATCACAATCCTTCTTGTCGCAGAATCATCAGACCAGACATCACGATTCATCACAGCAGCGCCTCCAAGAGCCCAGGCCTCCTCGATGCTGTCAAAATTATTGAAATAGACTTTAGAAGTACACTCACAGTTCCATGAACCTTCAATGAGAAGCGTGAGATCTGAGCCGTAAATGCCAGATGCAGTATGCATCTCTTCCGGCTGGATCCAATCATCTATGCAATCCTTTGGGAATGAATTATCCTTCATCCTCAAGTAGTTAGGAAGATTAGACTCCATGGCAAAAACAAGAAAAGTAGAATCAAGGCCAAGATTAAGCAATGATCTCTGGATGCTGTTACGGGAAGCACAAATGCCAACCCACTCATCAGACATGCTGCTTGAGGTGTCGACAACATAAGCGATGTTGAGCGAAGAAGGATAAATTGAGCCAGAAAGCTCAAATTTCGCATCAGTGACTATGGCAGAAGTGGGAAGGGAGGTTATATCTTCTTCATAACTATCATCGTTGAACACAAACTTCTTGTATGTGGAGCCGTCAGTGAAGTTATTAATCATCTGAGGGACAAGGGACAGGGTCATATTAGCATGATTTATCTTTGACATCTGCGGCAGGAAAAAAGAGACATTCCCCTTACCGCTGAACTGCCAGACCTTGGCTTTCCGACCATCTGAAAAATGCACAAGATCAGCAGATCTTGAACCGACAGCATAGACACTCAGGTAATCCTCACATATCGAGCTGTAGCCGCCCATCATCTTCCTGACACCATAAGCGGACTTGCAGTACATCTCCTGAGAGGCGCCAAGCCTATCCCCCAGAAGAGTGAAGACCAAACCTATGCCTACAACAGTTATTACAAGAGAAAAAATAAGAGCGAGCGGTGTCGCTCCTTTACCTGAAAACATCTTCAAGCAGGGGGAATACCTAAACCAGGATCACCGGTACCGCCAGTATCATCACCGCAATCCTCGCCGACACATCCTCCGCCACCGCCACCGCCTGCTCCGCAGGCACAGCACATCTCATTGGGCGGGTCATCCATCTGACCATCACCATCAGCATCAATAGGCGCACAGGGATTATCATCGCAATCCCTTGGATAATCACAGACAGGCACAATCTGGTCATTATCATTATTCAGATTGACATGCACCAGGATCTCCCAAGTCAGAGGAGCAGTATCTGACTCCTCGACCTGCTGCTCATACCTTGAATCAGTGCATCTCACAGCAACCTGATAAGTTATGTTATGATGCTGAGCAAAGGTGCAGCAAGAACCAGACGGGCAGACCGAATCGATGCCAGTGACTGGAGAACCGCAATTATCGGGTGTGGGATTGCCATCAGCATCATAGCAGTTGTTCGCGCAGGAGACACTTGAATTCTCACCCCTCGGAACACCATCATTGCAGGAATCAGTCTCATAATCCCCGACATCAGCTGTGGTGTTCGATACGCTCTCCATATAAGTGCATCCATCTGCAGTCGTGCATTCTGCCTCACACATGATCAGCTCGGAGTCTGTTATCTCACATGCGCCAGAAGCACAAGACCAAGTATATACTTTGACAGGACCAAGACTTGGGCATGGCTTGATATTGCCGTCGCTTTTCAGGCCAGAAGAGACATTCTGGCAAAGGATCTCATATTCACACTGGATATCAGGATCAAGGAACCTTGACTGCAGCTGAGCAGTACAGTATGTAGAGATGTTATCAACTATCTCATCATCCTGCCAAAGAGGAAGAATACAATCTGTAGTGGCGGGACCTCCCACTGCATTGATCAAAGGCATCTTCAGACAGGTTAAACCGGTAAAGCAGTCCTCAGAAGCCCAATCATGGATCACCCTATAAAGGCGCCAGAACCTCCAGTTGTTGACATCCACTGTATCAGAATCCTGGACAGCAGAGATACCCCATGAGGCCTCAAAGCCGTTGTCATACTGACCTAAGCTTGCCAAGACCTCCTCGACATTCACAGTCACATAATCAATATCCTGACCTGCATAGTCAGTGCCAGAGAGCCTCTGGCTGAACTCATTGGTTATCCTCTCCTCTACAATGCTTTTCATATCATAGAAACTTGGAGAAGAAACACCAGCATACCTTATCCAGTATCCTGCATTGCCTGCAATCCCACCGAACTGATAATCAGGATTGCCTGCGATATCATAAGTCGACCCATAGCAGGATGCCATGAAAGCAGCAGCAGCCTCTGCACTGTTTGCAGCTGTTCTCTGCGACTCCTGCATGGACTCCTTGTCCTCAACAATATCAGTCTTGATATCATAATCGCCCTTCTTAACATTTGTCGCAACAAGACCAAAAACAACAATGACAAGAGCCACAATAAACACAATAGTGAAGATAGAAGCCTTTCTTGACAAATCCCGCATGATATCCCTCTTTTTTCGCTTATTTGCTATATAACTAATTTAATTTGCTGCATATAATAATTTATATGGTCCTTTATATAGTCTTTTATATGGTATTACTATATCGTATTACTATAATCAAAAAGCTATCAATATATAAAATAATACCTGCCTTTTTAAAGGTTTTTATTTATCGAGGCACCAGCTATCCAGAAAGCCTGTTCCTCAAGATGCATATTTCATAATCCAGGGCTGGATGATGCCAAGCATGCTGTGACCTACCCAAAAATAAGTCCTGGGATGCGTGCCAAGCAGCAATGCTGAAAATATCTTATCCGGATAAAAATTCAGACAAAGCATAACTACAACCATAACTACAATTTAAACTCAATCAGATAATGCATGGCTGTACCGAATCCATAATACCAAATTTTGGATCATAGGATCATGAAGTCAGGTAAGCAGAAACGGCCAGACCAAAGAGAAGAACAGAAGAATAAGATAATCAAGGAAACCCAGGCCCCTGAACACATTATTGGACATAAGCCCTGATATGCATCTCCAGCCCCTCTTCATGAACACCACAAACAATGCAGCCCAAGCGACCCATAAACAGATTTCCCACAGCAGAAAGCCTTTCACATGAAGTATTATCTGGGTTACAATGATGACATTATTCAGGAGATGGAAGAACAAGGTGGCAAGGATGCTGGAAGTCCTGACAAACAGCACAGTCACAAGGAAAGAGCCGAAGATTATGGATATCACCATAGCAAGAGTATTCTTCCATCCAAGGGCTCCAAGCCAGGTCATATGGAACAGGGAAAAATTCAGAGAGACCGCGATGCACACAACAATCGGGGAATAATGGGCCATAAGTGTTGACTGAATCATGGAGCGCTCAGTAAGCTCTTCCCTGACAACAAAGAATAACATGACTATGAAAAAAGCGAGAATACCGCCGGCAATGCTTGAATCATAATAGTCGAAATCGAACTGCGGGATGATAAGCCTGCCCAGCAGAGCAATAGGGAACAGAAGAGAAAAAAGGACAATCGCATCCATGAAATGGGATGGAAGTGGAGAGACAAAACCTGCTTTCCTGAAACCCATCCTTGAGACCAGTACATAAAGGATGACGACAAGCAATGAAAAAATGAGCGAGTAAATGGCAAAACCAGAGACAAACCCAAGAGAAGGGAGGGAATCCAGAAGAAAATAATGGACATAGGACATGCCCTTGCCCAACAAAGAAGAAAAAAGCAAGACAAGCACCCAATCCAGCCAAAACCTGAAACCCCTCTTCATGACATGCCACGGCATCCCTGATTTTATAAATTTAATGCAGAAAAACCGGGGAATACACAAAAATTCACAGACAATACACCAAAAAATACCAATAAAGCATCCAGAAAGGACAAAAATAATAAAGGAAAGCCCCACAATGCTGAACATGCAAATGAAAATACTGATAGCCATAACAGCTGTGATCATACTCCTGATGCCCACAGCCCTTGCACAGGAAGAATGCGTAGTGAAGCTCGAATCATATATGGCAGGCGCGCTCTCGAGGCTGAAGCTCTCAAAGGACAAGATGTGCTTCAATATGGATGTATGCGGGCTGACAGAAGCAAGAGAATATGACCTGCACCTGATGAAATGCAAGAAAATCCCCATATGGGGATTTGACGAATACAAGACAGAAGGCCAGTTCTCAAGACAGCAACTGGCAAACATGCTTGAGATACCCATAGACAATATCATACTGCTGGATGACCCGAATGAATTCATCCCGACAGGGCCGGTGATCATAGCAAAAAAAGGCGGCAAGTACTATTTCGGCGGAAAGGAGACAGCCATAATCGGGGACCCATGGGCATTCAACAGGCTGATAATGGAATGGTGGTTCTGGGCAGCAATCATCGCAATATCCCTATTCTACTTCGTTCTGTTCCCGAAAATAAAGAAGAAGTGGACAGAATACAAGAGCCAGGAAGACGAGACAATCTGAAACCGACAACCAAAACAATCCCGCCCTCAATCCAGCTTGAATTTCTCAAGAGCGATTACAGCACGCATCGTGGTGAAAGCCTGACCTGAATCCTCAGACGAGCCCACAAAAGGATAGAAGACACCATTGCGCCCCTGCCTGCTGACAAGCAGGTCCTTCATCTGGACAAGATCCTCTTCCGGGACACCGGCATCAAGCAGGACAGCAAGCATGTTCGAGACCATCAGTGTGTTATCCTGCACAGAGGGATTAGAATAATAATTGAAAATATCATCAATGAGCTGCTGCCTCTCTACCTCATACACACTGCCCCCAGCCTCATTGAATATCATGAGAAGATGGAGCATGACACCAGCCTTCTCGAGATCGTCATTATCTGCTGACAGGAATGCATCAACTTCCTTCATCTTTACATCAATCAACTCATCAACAGGGCCTTTCCCAGTCGACTGAAGGAGAAGAATACACCATGACTCATCAGCGATGTTCCTCCACTTATCGACAGAATAATAATCATCCTCCATCCAGTTATCCCCTTGGAGATACCCAAGAACATTCTCGGCAATACCCGGATCAGAATAAAGACACCCGAGGATGCACAAGGTGTCAAGGGCCACGCCTTCCCGGCTCTCAGAAGCAATAACATTGGATATCTTGAGATCCTTCCACACAGGCAGCAGAGCCCTGAGATGGGAATCGGCCTCATCAGTGAGGCCTGATATGGGATTCGACGGATTCTCATTCCTTATCATGACAAGATCGAAATATGCATCAAGCTTCCTGTAAGTCAGGATACAGCCTTCGCCGAAACCAGGTGCACAACTGAGGCGTTCCCCCGGATAGACATACTTGAGATAATCGTCATGGAAGACATAATCCGGATCATGCACTGAAGAAAGATAATCATATGCCTTCTCAAGAGAAGAATCCAGGCCGGCCGGCGGCGTACAGGCCAAGAAAAATACCATAGGTATCAGCACTACAGATATCAGCACCATGGATATCAGCAAGACGAGAGGCCTCATGGCGTGATCCTCACATAAAGCATCCCTTCCCTCCTTTCCTGCATGCAGAAGAGAGGATATGAAAAATCAATGGCCTCATATTCGATATTATCCTGGAGATGGCACCTTGAAAGGAACACAGCTTCAGACTCTATGCAGATCTCCTGGTCAAGCTCCATCTTCCACCTATCCCTGCCGAATACAAGATCGCTCTTGTTCTGTATCGTCTGTATAGCCGGTATGGAGCCGAATTCGTAGTCAGCATTCTCCCCGTGATAACAGGTATAGAAAGAATAAAGCTCTATGAAGGGTATGTCATTCGCGCTGAGACGCGGAACAACAGAATGGGAGACAAGATTGTATATGGAATTATAGCTCCTGACAGTCTTCTCAGTCCTCAGAGCTGTCTGGGACGCAGTGCCAAGACGGTTGAAGAGCACAAAAAGCACAAGAAGAATAATCAGAATCACCATCCCGATATATTCCGCACCCTGGGCTTTCCTAGATAATCTCAAGACCATCACCTGCATGTTTCATCAGCAGCAAATGCTGACCTTTAGACAATGAAAAGGACTTTACCGGGCAGCTGAAATAAGGGGCAAAGCAATTCCCGGCAGAGGGGATCCCGACACACATCCAATTCAGGTCTTGGTCATAGGATATGTCATACCTGAAATCGATGCTGTACCTCACCTCATCCCCTGAAAGGCACGCCTGCTTGATCTTTCCATAAAAGAATGGGAACTCACCGGTATAAACATAAAGATACATGACCCCTGTGCTCACATCAACAAGGCTATAGCGCAGTCCGACAGGGAAAGAATTCGACAGCTTCCTCTCAGCCCACCCAGGATCAGTGTTCTGCAAACCGATAAGCCAGTCCTTCCCCTTCTCTATATCGACAACCTCGATGGAATACATCATCTGATAATTCTCGACACACCAATAATCCTGGTTTATCCTGTCAAGCATATCAAGCTTCCCGACATCAAGGATGCCGACAACAGCACTTGAGCTTGCATTTGCAGTGAAGCTTGCGATGCCGATGCACAGCGGATTCGTGAATATGGACATGACAAGCCTGTATGTCTGGCTGTAGACATCAAAATGCTGCTCCTGCTGAAGAGTGGTGGCCTTGGTGCCGAAAAGGCTGACAATCAGGAAAGAGACGAAGATGACAAGCAGGATGGCGAAAATCACCTTTATCCAGATCTCCATACCCTTCCTTGACCTAAGAAGACTATTTATACTGATCACCCGAATACTGCTGATCGTCCTGACCCTGCCCGTCCTTAGGTGGGTATTGCGGGTACTGAGGATACTGCTGCGACTGGCCATACTGCTGATACTCCTGACCCTGCTGGCCTGCCCGCTGATACTCCTGACCTCCCTGAGGAGGCTGGCCCTTTATCTTCATGTAGAAGAAGAAACCCAGCACGCCGAGCACCAACATTATGATGACGAGAATGATCAGATTCCTCATGCCCGACCTCTTCTCCTCCTCAAACTTCTCGCTGCAATCCTCAGGACAGTTCATGAAATTCTCGCCTGATTCACAGATGCCATTGCCACAGTACTTATCCTGCCGGACAGCATCCTGCTGGACATCACTGCCCTGGCCCTGCGAACCCTGATCCGGCCTGACAGCAGAAGAGCCGCAATCCTGCGGACACGCAGAAGCTGATTCAGAAGCATGGCAGACACCATCACCGCACAAGACAGAAACAGTCTCCTGCCCACAATCTGAGCATGATGATTCCCAAGCATCACATGTGCTGTCCTCATTGCATGTCGCAAATCTTGAAACATCAACTGTCAAAAGAAGATCCTGGCCATTGTAGACCTTCAGCTCCATGCCATTAGGATGATAAGGGCACCTTATGCCTGCAGACACCCTCACTTCAGTAGGAGGAGTGCCGGCTCCGCCATCCTCAGGAGGAACAAACTGCCTTGATATGCCATAAGGATCAGGGAAAAAACCTCTTTCAAGGACAACACCTTTGAAAGATAACAGCTCGAAACGGAATGAGGACTCTTCCTCAGGAGAATAATAACCGGTCACTGCCTCAACCTTATCAGCCTGCCATCCTGAATCAGACTCTGAAATGGAGACGATATACATAACCTTCCTCTCCTGAGAATAGGCACAGGGCAATACCAAGACCAATACAAGCAAGACAAAAAACCTGTTCAGCTCCATTCTTCTGCCTCCGTCAAGATTGTCTCAACACTTATTTCATTGAAATGCTGGCCTGCAATCTCATACATCAGACTCTTCTTAGTGGTCCTGTAAAGATTACTGAAACGGCAGCCAAGATTAAGCTCACAATCACCATACTCATCACACCAAGCCTGAGCATCGGAAGCAGAGCCTTCATAACAGTTAGGGCCCAGACTATCCCATGCATTATTACCTGAAGGATAATCCTCAGGTGGCGTATATAAGTACTCATCATCAAGGCTGAAGGAATGGCCTAGCTCATGACACAATATTCGCCTCGCATTATCAGTAATGACAATCTTGTCATTTGCCACAGAGCCGATGGTACCTTCACGATACCCGCTCCAATCACCTTCATTCAGCAATAAGACAACAGTCTCAAAATCGCCAGGGGGTATTGGACAATTGGTTGTGGCTTCATATCTTGGATTACCAGCATTGCATACCCAGTAATAATTGAAAGAGGGATCCTGAGAACAATTGAAATACGAAAGATCATAGGTCTGGTTCAGATACCAGATATTGAAATTATCTTTAATCTGGCTGAATGGGTTCTCATGACTTACAGCATACCAATAATTATCGACTATTCCTGCGAAACTGCTTAGCTCTCCAGGCCCAAAACCAACTGGAATGAAAACAATATCATACTTATCAGTAGCAGTGCCTCCATCAACATGCTTGATGCAGACAGGGCTTATTATGCATGCAGTGCCATTCCATATCATGTCAGAAGGACAACAATGGCTATTTGAGCAATATCCTAGTGAACATTGGGAATTGCAAGTGCAATTACCAGCCTGCTGGATATTCCCCGGAACACACCCTATCTCAGTGGGATTCTGGGCTTCAGGACAGCAGACATAACCCGGACCTTCGATATAATAACAATCACAGTCATCAGGGGAATTTGTACAGGTCTCAAAATAATAAGGGAGCATATCCTGTCTGCAACTGTTGTCAGATGTGTAATTATAACATAAATCAGAGCTATCATCCCAGTAAGTGCCCTGGGTACAGCAATGCATATCATTCAAGGAATCACCTGTGCAGGTATAAGGGCGCAGGCACTGGGAAGTGCAGATGCATTCCCCACCTTCACCCAGGCTGATAAGGGAAGTATCAGAAACGCAGCCCAGCTCATCAGAATCCTCATGAGCAGGACAGCAGACACCAGCAGAACATTGCACATCCCTTGGGGAATTAAGGCAATTCTCACCAGGCCCATAATTCCCATCCGAATCATCAACACCATCATTGAAATATCTTGTGCAGTTCTCACTGTTGAAAAAAGTTCCTTTAGGACAGCAATGACCCTGGCCCCCTAATTTCGGGAGAGTGCAGTACAGGAAAGAATCACAATCATAATCATCAGTGCAATCAGAGCTGTTCTGGCCGAAGCTTCCTAAAAGACATCCATAAACATCAGCAGTGGGATGGTCAGGCTTGCAGGCCGCTGTGGCGCCATTCAGCAAAGTGCAGTTCCTGCAGTCAGGAGAGTTCTCACAGGTCTCAAATCTTTCAGACTGGCAGATGCCATCATAAGGACAGTCAATGTCATAGAAACCGCAGTCAGGATCACACACGCCATTCTGTCCGAAGCAGTCATTATCGCAGTAGCTGTCATAGATCATGTGGGTGTCAGGATCACAGATGGAATCATTTGACTCAGGGCAGTCAGGATCATAAACCCAGCCATTCTTGAAACTGTTGTAACAGTCAGGATCGCAGATGCCGTCAATGTCGCCGACATCGATGATGTTATTCAGGTTCCTGTCAACACATCTCGAAAGGCAGACATCACGCTCATAAGGCCTGTAACAGGCAGGATCGCAGACCCTCTCAGCAGCGCAACCGAGATCACAGACATCATCAGTTGTGTTGCAGCCAAGCCTGTCTATTATGAAAAGATTGCTGTCCTTGAGAACAATATGGAATGAGGCTGCATCCTTGATGACAGTCGGTATCACATTCAGCTTGGAAACAAAGAAATGCCTGCTGAGAGTTATATCCGCATCAGGAAAATATGCTTCCACCCTGTTGTTCTCGATAGTCATGGTGAATTTCTCAGACCTGGGAAGCTTTATCTCAGTCTGAGTGCCCATCGGAGAGGTCTGGGCACCCTCAATAGAGCTCTTGACTGTGTCCAAGATGCTCTCATAGATGCCAATCTGGATATCCTTTGTCTGGCCAAATATGACATTCCGTATAGCCATCATTATTACAACAGAAATCAAGAGCATTCCAATAAGAAGCACAAAATTCGTCATAGTGGCCCCTTTTTTCTGCATGATGCAACATTTATAAGCGTCATTTATATTTTTTAGGGAAAAAAATGGTCCAAGAGGGTCTGAAAAGACAGCAAAAGAACATTCCGCAAAAGACATTTCATTATTCTCCAATAGTAAGAGAATATGCATCTTCTGACAATCTGCTGTGAATCTGACAATAAAATGCACGATAAATTTATAATAATCAAGCAAATAAAAACAGCCAAGATATTTAAAAAGGGGAGCAGAAGGGGCAGAGAATGACCATTGACAAGAAAGAGATGGAGGATCTCATAAACAAATACAAGAAGAACTTCAATGCCCAGCTCCAGACACCCACACTTGATGAAGACGCACCAAAGGCAGTGACAACACAGGAATACACAGAATTCAAATCACAGTACCTGCCGAAGCACATGACCTTCTATGAGAACGCATGCAGGATAGCTGCCAAAGTGCTCAAGATACAGCCAGATGCAAAGAAGATCCCTGAGCTGAAGAACGCGATCAGGACATGCCATCTCACAGTAACCCCAGAAGGCGTGCAGAGCCTGGCGATACTCGCGCCGCTTGTCATAATATTCTTCGGCGGCATGCTAAGCATACTTATATTCGGAAGCCCATTCCTGCTCTTCGTATCTGTGATAGTCGGCGCGTCTGTCTGGGGCGCATTCACGAAGATGCCATACTTCCTCGCAGACAACTGGAGGCTCCAGGCGAGCAACCAGATGGTGCTCTGCATATTCTATGTGGTGACATACATGAGGCATACGAGCAACCTCGAGCTTGCAGTCGAGTTCGCAGCAAACCACCTGAATCCGCCATTATCCCTCGACCTGAAAAAAGTCCTGTGGGATGTGGAGACACAGGAGTTCGCGACAATAAAAGAGAGCCTTGACTTCTATCTGGACTCATGGAAGCAGTACAACATGGAATTCGTGGAGAGCTTCCACCTGGTCATGTCTTCGCTGTATGAGACAGACGAGGCACGCAGGGTCTCGACACTCGAGAAAGCCCTGTCTGTGATACTAGAAGAGACATATGAAAAGATGCTCCACTACGCATACAATCTCAAGAGTCCGATAACCATGCTCCACATGCTTGGGATAATACTGCCTATCCTCGGCCTTGTCATACTGCCGCTCGTCGTCAGCTTCATGAAGGGCATAACATGGTATCACATAGCTGTGCTCTACAATTTCCTCCTGCCTGCAGGGGTCTATTTCCTCGGCAAGACAATACTATCAAAAAGGCCCACAGGCTACGGAAACAGCGACATAAGCCAGAGCCATCCTGACAAGGACAACCTGAACAAGATCATATTCAACCTCGGGCCGTACAGCATAGCAATCAACCCGGTATTATTCAGCTTCGCGATAGGCATCGCAATGATAATAATCGGATTCAGCCCAGTGATCATGCATGCACTCAAGATGCCTGATGCTACCATACTCGGATTCGAACTCCTCGGATACAGGACAACAGATACAGGTGATGTCATGGGACCATACGGGTTCCTCGCATCGCTGCTGAGCCTCCTGATACCCATGGGGATAGCGCTCCTCTTCGGCCTGAACCTGACACTCAAGACAAAGAAATTCATAAAGATAAGGGAAGAGGCCAAGAAGCTCGAGATAGAGTTCGCATCAGCGCTGTTCCAGCTCGGAAACCGCCTCGGCGACGGGCTTCCGGCTGAGATAGCATTCAGCAAGGTGAGCGACACCATGGTTGGCACGAACAGCGGAAAATTCTTCGACTTCGTATCGCTGAACATACGCAGGCTCGGCATGAGCGTAGAACAGGCAATATTCGACACCCATGAAGGCGCGCTCTCCAAATTCCCGAGCAACATGATAGAGAGCTCGATGAAGGTGCTCACAGAAAGCGTCAAGAAAGGGCCCCTTGTCGCAGCGCAGGCGCTGATGAATGTGTCAGAATACATCAAGGAGATGCACAAGGTAGACGAAAGGCTCAAGGACCTCCTGCAGGACGTCATCTCATCAATGCAGTCGCAGATAAAATTCCTGACACCGACAATAGCAGGCATAGTCATAGGGATAACATCCATGATAACATCAATAATAGGCAAGCTAAGGCTGCAGATGACACAGATAACAGACGAGGCAGCAGTGGGGGCAGGGACATCGCTTGTGCAGATGTTCTCAGAAGGAATCCCGACATACTATTTCCAGATAATCGTCGGAGTCTATGTTGTGCAGATAATCTACATACTCACAGTGCTCGCGAACGGAATAGAGAACGGCTCAGACAAGCTGAATGAGAAATACACAGTAGGGACAAACCTCATGAAAAGCACGATGCTCTACTGCGTGATATCATTCATCATCATGATAATCTTCAACATCATCGCAAACCAGATCATGAAGACATTGTAGGTGAAAAAATGAAATACATAAAAATGATGTACATATTGCCAACACTGATGATCCTTGCAGTAGGATGCACTGAAACAATGACTGACAAAGAGCCCCAACTCCCTGAAAGTTTCACGATAAGCATATTCTCAGACGGGACCAGCAGCGGAGCGACAAGAGAATACAGGGCTGCAACAGCATTTGAAGGCGAGCAGGCGGTGTATGCTAACAGGACTTATTTCAGCAGGGGCTCAGATGGGCAGAACCATTGCCTGCAAGAATATGATATGACTGACAAAATATGGAAAGAGCCTGAATGGGAAGGTGTGTACATAGAAAACCTTGCTCCGGGCGAAGAGCTGCGCAACTGCAACGAATATTCTTATGTTGATAGGACAGCGATAATGGATGCCATCAACACAAAAAATATTGTCAATACAACACCTTATTGCCATAATGTGATCTGCTATGAGATCAGGGAGAACTGATATCCCTTATATGACGGATACTCTGCCCTGATCCGTATGGCACAAGGGAAAATTACAGGGATGAAATATGTTATATCAAATTTGCCTGAATCCTGAAATTTTCCCATCAAATCAACTGGCAAAAGGATGAAGCGAACAAGAACCTATTTCCTCAGCCTTATCGTGAGAAGGATCAGCAGCAGGCTTCCAATAAGAAAAAAAGAAAGGGATGAAGCGAAGCCGATCGTATTTGCAAGGTGCTCTTCCTCTGCATCCTCGAGCTGATAGTATGAATCAAACCCTGCATCCTCCCCGTGATCTGCACCCTTGAATGAGACCTTCTCCTCGTGCACTGTGAATGCTACAACGCTGGTGGAGAGATCCCTCTCAAAACAGATAGCTGAGCTTTGGGGGCTGTGGCTATAGAAGTGGTACAGCTCATGGGAAAGAATGTTGACCTGAAACGAGGCTATCAGCAAGGTCGCTATGAAAAAGGCTACAAAAATGAAGAAAGCAATTTTGTCTATCACCCCTTTTCCCATTGAAACACCTGCAAATGCCGATAATGTCTCCAACCACCCTATCTATATAAGATTTTATTAGGAGTCATTAATGAGCAAACTGAGTTCCTATGCATTGGGGATAGGAGCATATAAACATGGATCTGATCATAAATCGGAAAAAGAAAAAAAGAACAAAATATATTTCAATATATATTTTCAATATTGTCAATAAACAAAAATCAGGTTGGACCAAATATCTGGCCCCTGAACCCAATCCAATGGTTATTGAACCCAATACAGCATTAAAATGATATCCTGAAGAGCTGGCTAAAAATATTTAAATACTAGTTAGTACTTCTTAGTGGATAAATAGGGGGGATTATTAATGAAAACAAGATATCTGCTCGCCAGTGCAATATTCAGTACAATACTAATGACTCTGATCCTTGCATTCTTTGCGCACACAGGAAGCGCATTCCTCAACAAGGACACTGCTGGAAGCCCAGAAAGCCTGCAGTACGAAAATCCGCAACTGATAACCAAAAGACCAATACTCAAACCAAGACAGATATGCATAGACAATGACTCAGATGGGTATGGGAATCCTGGTGATGATGTCTGCCCGAATGGAAACCAGACAGACTGCAATGATCTCAATGCAACAATCTATCCGGGAGCGCCTGAAGTGTGTGATCTTGTCGATCAGGACTGCGACGGAGATGCAGATGAAGGATTCGTATGCGACTGCTCTGAGACTGATGCAACACCAGGACCAGATTATGATAATATAGGAACAACCTCAGGCACAATCGGATGCATAGGCATCTACTGCGGACCATACTCATTCACGGACTGGTGCAATGGGGATTATGTGGCAGAGTTCTACTGCGATACAGAAGGAAGACTGCAGATGAGCACACAACTATGCGCAGACGGATGCACAAACGGAGCATGCGATGCTGCACCTTTCTGCACAGACTCTGACGGAGGAGATGTGCCAGAGACAGCAGGAACAGTGAACCACAATACCGGATCATACCCAGATGCATGCATCGATGCATTCAATGTACAAGAATACTATTGCGATGCATATCTTGATGTGGTCTCAACAAGCCACTACTGCGAGCTGGGATGCTGGAACGGAGCATGCGGCATCGATACAAACGGCGACGGATACTGTGATGTAAACTGCCCGCCAGGAAACGGGCTCCCGAGCGTGAGCTCATTCCATGTCGTGTTCCCATACCAGACAGGATACGGAGAAAGAAACAGCGACTATCCTGAATATGAATATGCCTACACAGGGAACATCCTGCACATCATGGTACAGGCATGGGACCAGACAGTCCCATATGTAGACGGCATGGATGCAGATGCGATACTGACATGCCCGAACCCTGTCGCAGACAGGGTGTTTGAAGTCAATCTTGCAAGGACATCAAATCCCATCTCGAGCGGGGCAGGATACAAGGCAAGATTCGAAGGCGACCTGGAAATAACAGAGAGGATGGACGGAGACTGCCTGTGGAGCATAAGGCTAATCAATCCTGCGATGAAAGTCTTCTGGCATGAGCCATGGACAAACCCATTATATGAGAATGTCGACGAGGTACTTGCGAACCAGCCGGTCACGATAACTGTGGGATCTGGCCTGAGCTGGGGCACACTCAAGGTCAACATGTACAACAATGCCCAGCAATGGCCTGTAATGACATCCATGGACTCGAATGATGACAAAGAAGGCCAGGGAGTGCTCATGGATGCCAAGCTCAGGGTGTCAAAGCTCGTCGGAAAAAACTACCCGGCCGACATAATATACCCGAACAAGATCAGGTACAAGACAGGAAGCAACCCTGCATTAATAAACCTGGACCAGGATGAGAACATCTGGAATGACGTCGGAGTGTTTGACACTGACGGAACAGGCTACAACGAACAGTTCTATTTCCAGCTCTACTATGATGCAAACCATATGGACTGGGAATACAATGGCGGTGTGTTAGCATTCTTGATCGAGATAGTGTAAGGTGAAAAAAATGAGCGACATAATAACATACCGGCCATCAGAATTAGAGAATATTGCAAAAAGATACAACCCAAGGACCATGATGGGAGACCTTGCAAAGACAGCAGCTGGGCTAGTTGTTCCAGTGACTGCACTCACTGCAGTTGCAGGTGCAGCAGTTGCACTTGAGAAGGCTCCGCCAACAACAAGGCGAGGGTTCCTGAGTGCTGCTGGGGGGATTTTTCTGATCGGCAATGCAGCAAGAGCTGAAGCAAGGGAGAACATCAATCCAGCAAGATATAATCTTGGACAAAGTGAGATGGGATGTTCAGTGGATCCCTTCCTCAAGGGCACATCAGACAGCGATCTTGTCAACAGGATACAATGGAAAGAGTGCGATCCATTTGCTGAGAATATAGATCTCATGGGATATGATGTGTTCAGGTCAGTGAATGGAGAAGCATGGGAGCAGATTGCATCAATGGAAAAAGGGACAACACTTGAGGACTACATAGGAGACCAGTACTCACATGATCCACACAGTTTTCCAGGAGACAGGACACTTGCAGAACAGGTAAGGTTTGTCCAGTATTGCGTAAGACCCGTAGGGATGACAGACAGAGGAATCAAAGAAGGAGCATGGTCAAACACGATAACTGTTATTCCTGAACCATTCAAGCCACTCCGTGCAGAAGCATTGGAGAAGAAGGCAAATGAAACACTTGAAGATGAGGAAATCTCATTGCTTGTGCAGCCAGTTGTGCTTTCCGGAGTAGCTGGAAATGGGTATTGCGACCTGACATGGACAGCTGATCCAGCAGCATTCGGATACAATGGGGAAGTCGATGAGAACCTGACAGGATTCCAATGGCTTTTCGGACATCCTGCTGATCCCTTCCCAATGATGGCTACTAATTATAGGCATGATGGGATACATGCAACAGTTCCTGCTGTAAATGGAAGACAATATGACTACAGAGTGCAATCTGAAGATATGTGGGGAATAAAAAGCCCATGGTCAAATATTGTCAGCTTATTCCCAAGGAACCAGAACGATGGGATAGACCTTGAAGTGTATAAGATAACAGGCGGAGTGGAGCTTGCATGGAATGAGAACGGCAGCAACCTCTATGACATCTATCAGGGAACATCACTGCCATTTGTGCCAGAGCCGATACCTTTCGGTGATATTGTGGCAACAAAGCAGGCAGGACAGACCATGATGTACAGGCCAGACCCATCAACACTGAATGCGCCATTGGTATACTTCAGGATAGAAGGAAAAAATTAATTCTTTTATTTTGTTCAACTTTTTCTTATATTTATCTCAAAGAAACCTTTTCCAGAAAACCTTTGTCTCCCTGTTCTCTGAATCGCTCACCCTGCCAACAACCAGACCGCCCTGGATCCTGACAAAGTCACCAACATTGAAACCAGATTCAACAAGCCTGGCCCTTGACTTATACTCACCGCGCCTCAGATGAGCCACACCACCCTCAATTTTTACAATCTCCCACGGCACCCAAAGTGTCATGAGACAAATATTCTACATAAACTATATATATTTTAAGCATATAGGATATATACTCAGATAATGATAATTTTGCCTGGTCTGCCCGGAATCTCGCTTCACCAGACCCAACTGGCTTCAGAACCGGACAGACCTGATTTTACCATAAAGTATATAAATGAAGGTAATGAGCTTTTGAATTCAAGGGACGGTAGCTCAACCTGGGAGAGCACCACGCTGAAGAAGCCTGATTCCATCAGGTCTCTGATACGTGGGTGTCGGGGGTTCAAATCCCTCCCGTCCCATACTTAATCCTTCAATCCACGAAGGAAATAATGTCTTTTCTGCATTTCAACAGCAAAAACATGCGCATGATTTGGCCATAAAGTTTTCAAGATATGACGAATTCATTGAATGGCTCAAAACAAAGTATTATCCTCACACAATAACCCAGACCGGCGCCTATTTCAAGAAACACCTGTCCCAAAGGTCTTTCAGGAGCCCACAGGAGCTAAACAGATACATCCTGAGCAAGAAACGAGGCATAAAGAATCTCATTGTAGCAGCCAGGGTATACCTCAATTTCTGCGAGTATCATGAGTATATGACTGAAGAGGCCATCAATTATTACAGGAAATACCTTAAGATACCAAGAGGCCATAAAGACATATACGTGCCCAGCAATGATGAGATAATAAAGAATTTTGAGATAATCAAGAGCCACAAGTCACTTAGGATGGTCTACATTGTGCTGGCCTGCTCTGGAATAAGGTATGTCGAAGCCCTGGACTTCCTCGGCAACTACGACCCCAAGCGCTTCAGGGTGCATTCCAATTATGTGTCTTACAGTGTAGGGCTCCTGCGCAATACCAAGAATATCAACAATATCTACTTACCCAAATTTGTTTATGAAATTTTGCATCCTGTCACCAATACTTACCAGTCCTTAGCTGTAAAAGTCAAAGAAAAAGGCGCCAGTGTCACATTCAAATACCTAAGAAAATGGAATTACAACTTTCTGCTCTATAACCAGGTGCCTGAGTCAGTAGCAGACTGGATTCAGGGGAGGTCAGGAAAGTCAGTCTCTGCCAACCACTATCTAGCAAAAGGCCAGCAGGCTGACTACTGGTATGAGAAGGTTGCGGATAAGTTCCATGAATTGTTTAAGACTGTTCAGAACCGAGAAGGTTGACTAACTGGTATAGATTCTGGACGAGGTAGGCTGTGTCATCAGAGATTTTATCATTTCCAATATTCTTTTGCTGAAATAATAGAATATTCCTTATTCTTCTTCTGGTTTTTATTTCTTATTGACAATCCTCTATTGATTTCCTTGTAAACCATAATAATATGGTATATGAGAAATGCTAACAAAACTATCGCTGATATCCATTTATAGGGTTTTGCAACAATTAGGTATATAAAAAAACCCAATATAATCCAATTAATAACACCAAAATTCTTTATTTGGTATACAACCAAAGCTAGCCATTTTTTATGGTCATACAATGTCATTCGCATGCCAAAATCAAAGAACCATTCAAGCTGACCAAGAGTCTCCCAAGTAATCCAAAAAACAGGAACATTATTTGCATTATAAATATCCGTCTTTTTCTGTTTTTGCTTACGATATTTTTTACTAGCTAGTTTACCTGCAAATTCAATGTAAATATCATATCGCTCTAAATAAAAATCCGGCTTGAATTGGTGAGGACCTGGATATTTGGAGGTGCCTTTTAAGTCAACAAGTTGTACTTTATTATTATACTTATACCCATTATCAATTAGATAATCTTCTATTACCATTTCAGGCTCATTCTCAACCATTTTGCCTCACTTTTGTAACTTTTTTCTAAAATAAATAAGCATTATCAATATCGTCAGCCCAAGCATTGGGACATAAAATATTGGCTTAATTGTGATAACATTGTCCTCTGTTCCTGCGACTGCTCCAGTTATTTCATTATTTTCTTTCTCAACAAGATTATTACTCTCATTAGAATTGTTATTATTGATTTGTAGGTTAGTTTCTTGAGTATTATTAGTATGATTAATAATTACTTCATTAGGTTTCTGGTCTGGGTAAACCACTTCCATTTCAAATATTATAGTATTATTTCCACTTTCTTTTTCAGGTTCTTCCATCTCTTCATTATCATTTTCATTGGATTCCCCTTCTTTCATGAAATCTTCATCAATCTGTCCATCACAATCATTGTCAAGATTATCGTTAATTTCAGTCTCGGGAAAAGTAGCATCACAGTTTATCCATACACCATAATAACAAGATTCTTCTCCAAATGTGCATATACCCTTGTTGGTATCTCCACATTCTCTGGTTAAATCCTCATCAATTAACTGATTGCAGTTGTCATTCGCATTGTTGCAGATTTCAGTGGCACCCGGGTGGATTGATGCATCACTATCATCGCAGTCCTCAAATAAATTATAACCATCATTATCCTTATCCTCACACAAATCACCAATGCCATTATCATTATTATCTTCTTGGTTGAGGTTAGTCAAGTCAGGACAGTTATCACAGGCATCACCAAAAGAATCATCATCACTATTTTCTTGTCCTGGATTGGCTATGTCTAAGCAATTATCTTGAGAATCCAATACTGAATCAGAGTCCCCATCACCCTCAATATCCACAAAATACGGCCCATTATAGCTTTGGAAAGTACCAGTATTAGTAGCTTCATTCATATTATTATCAATAGAGCTAACACGATAGAAGTATTTTGTATTATGTTTTTGATTATACAATCTAATCTTATGTTGCTCAACAAGTGATTGATATTGTATTGTTCCTAATTCATAACTTTCTGTTTCACCATACTCAATCTTGCTGGTTGCAGGCTCATTCGTGGTCCAGACAAAATCTAGTTCTCCATATTGTTTGTTTGTGGCCTTTGCATTCGATATTAAGGGAATAGATTTATCAGATACAATAAAATATAGGGATTTATCAGCATCCCCACAACTTGCTTCTAAATAATAAGCCCCGATATTAAGATTATTATCATAATAGAACTCATATTCTCCATCAATATTAGATGTTGTTTCTAAATCAATTGGCTCAAGAGTATTATCAGACAAAGAGTTAATCCTCAACCCCACATCCTGCATGGAAGCTTCTACCCCATTTATCCGCACCATACCTTCGATATGTACCTGCTCATCCTCAGCATATTCAAATTGATTAGTATCAACAGACAAGGAAAATAAGCCATCAGCAAAGCTCTGTGGACTTGATAGAAAAACTATAAAGACTATGAGGAATATATGCTTTAGTCCATAGATTCTATATAACAACTTAACCAACCCCTTTTACTTGTATTGCAAGAGAATATTTAAATGTTGTCAAGAAAAAGGCCCAATTTAAGATTTAGAAGGCTCATAAAGGGCATTTGTCAATTACGACTGGTATAGGTTCTGGATGAGGTAGGAATTATCTAAATTATATTCATTTGTTTTTTCTCACCCTTTTTTTAGTTAATTTATCTGACCAGATATAAACCAGAAAAATGAATATAAACAATAGGAAGAAATAACCACTAAAATTTCCTAAATTCAACCTCAAGTTATACAAGAAAAGGCTACCAGATTCCCCAGTCTGATTATATCCAGGATTATACATCTGATAATCATAAACTGGAAAATAAGTAATACCAACAAAAATAAAATATATAATAATAGCAGGAACAAGCAAATGTCTCATTAGTAATACTTTCTTGTCTTTTTGTTGTTTGCAGTATCTCACCCATTTATAGGTAAGAAATCCGAATACTGCATATAGAAACAGTTGCATAAAAATATCATTTGCCCAGATTAACATTAAAGTTCCGATAGCAATTACAAATATTATTAATAATCCTGAAAAGTAATCCTTAATATTATTATTCATCAGTATCTCCTCTTTTTTACTTTAATAGGTAAACATATTTTTTCATTTTTCATCCAATCCACCACACTCCTCAGAAGCTTCAGGCGTTAATCAAAAGATTGAGCCAACTGAAACTCCAAAAAGCAATAGTATAACAAAAATAGCAATTACAAACAATGGAAATACTATAAACATACCAATCGCGATATTTATCCCGAGTGATATAGGATTTGCAATGTTAACATGATATATCTCTCTTTCTTGAGACTCATCAATTTGGTAAGCAGGATAATCTTTAACTTCTTCTGGCTTATCATGAGCTTCTACTTTTTCTATATGTTGTGGATGAGTTCGATGGTGTGTGGGTTCATGATGATGCGCTTCGTGGTGATAAGGTTGTGGCCTTGGTGGATGCTCTGAATGGTCTATATGTGAATCTAGAAATTCATTCGTTTTCATTTTGTTAACCCCATCAAAGTTAAATATTAAGGGCTATATTGATATTTAAATGTTATCACTGAATAAGAAAATAACCTTTATAAATACTACTTCATATATTAGTAAAATGAAAAAGAGGATTATACTTGTCCCAATTCTGATTCTAGTACTATTTATTTGGGGTTGCAGTTCTACAACTAACAAATCAGAGACAGATTTAATCTTTGAAGAATGTGAACAAGATACCTCAAACAATCCATTGGTATCTTATGTAATTGATGAAGACTGTCTTATTGAAAAAGCAGATAGTATTGAACAATGCAAGGATTATGAAGGAAAGACTACTTACTCAGGAATGGCTAGTAGAGAATTTACACAAGAAGATGTTGAAAAATGTATTTTTACACTAGCTGTAACAAACCTTGATGCAAATATGTGTGAAGAGCTTATTTCAACTAAAAATGATTGTTTTATGCAAGTAGCTAAAGGTTCCTATAATCATAGTATATGTTTGAAAACAGAAAATGTGACTGCATGTTATCAGCAATATGACCTTTATCATACCAAATGCAAGAATGATACCTATAATTATATGGTAACAAACATTGCTTGTGGTTTCTCAAATCTTAAAATTACACAAGAAGATATGGAAATTGGTAATACAATATGTGATTTGTCTCTTATCCCAACACAATTGTATGATGAAGAGGAAAGGCCTGATGTATGTTTAGCAGCAATGGGTGTTTATTTTAAAGATACTTCTCTCTGTGATGACGCAGGAGAATTCAAAGGTGACTGCTATGTCGGTCTTGCAAGAATAGTGCCAGAATTTTCTTTGGCAGATTGTGATAATGCAGGAGTTAACTATGTGGGGTGCTATGTTGCAGTAGCAGTGAAGAATAAGGACCCATCAATATGTGCTAAACTTCCAGAAGGAAACAAAGAAAGTTGTATAAGCAGCATTTCATCCCAAACCACCTCATATTCATCATGTGTTGAAATTTTTGGAGATGAAAGTGAATCTTGTGCAGAATATTTTGCTCCAAGAATGAAACCAGAAGAATATACTATGGGTTTTTGTGAAAGTCTTATCAAAATAGGTCGTAGTGTGGGGGGACCACCACTAGACCAATGCTTTTATGAAGTTGCAACACGGACTCTAAATCTAGAAGCCTGTGATAAGATAAGAAACCTGGATAGTGTCAATGAATGTAAAACAGTTGTTAATCATGCATTGAATTGATAGTAAGACCAAATTGAGGTCAACTTACATAAATTCTGGTGAAAACAAGCGAACACAATCTTTATAGAATATATCAAAGTCATTAACAATCATTTCAAAACCAATATTATTGATAATTGAATAAGCATTTAACCAATCCTTACCTGATTTCAATTCTTCCTCATCATCTAAATGGGCAATTATTTTATTGCGAAACCTTTCCAATTTATTAAGGTATTTTGGAAACTTAGGAAAATGTATTGTAGAAGAGGAATTATACTTTCTTGCTAAATTATAAAAACTCACTATTTCTAAAATAATATACTCCCACAAGCGTTGTGAAGGAGATTGTCCAGTCTTAATCAATTCCATATTTTCTGGTACTTGTAATTGCTTAGCATTTTTATCAATGACTCGCATATAATCCAGTAAGGTAAGAACTCTAATATAAGCAAAATTAAGCCGGCCAAATTTTTTCGGAGTGCTAGTTTCAATACTTTTAACTAATCTTTTCAAGTTATCTTGTGTGTTATTCATTTTAATACCCTAAATTAATAATAATATCTTATACCAAAACAAAATAGGAGATAACCCCCACAACACCCAAATTCATAAGGTGGATGGCAAGATAATATATAAATATTACCATGGTTTTTTGATATTTGGGCAGTCGTCAGCGAGGTATACTATCCTGATGGTGTCAAAGAGGGCCATAAACTTTCTACTGGAATGCTACCAGGCTTAAAATAAAGCGATTGGAGAGGCTTTTGTCGACCTGAACAACAAAGCAAGGACGTCAGAAAAGACCTCCCAAATCAGCCCATTTTAGCCCTGGTGAGACATCAAAAATAAGGACAACAATGCCCTCAATACATACCTTTGATATCTCCAACATCCTCGTTGTCCCACGAGTCACTGTCTTCATAGTCTTGGGAGTCTTCCCAATCCAACTTTTCAATATTCTTTCTTCGCTTCTTCATATTGTTCACCTGTTTTCTTATTTTATCTCCAGTTACAAACTGGATAACTTAATGAAGAGCTAATAAACACTCTTCAAAACAATATTACTCCCATACAGACTTTATTATTAACCAACACAGGTATTGTATTATTGATTCACAAACTGGAGTATGAATTGACCAAGGGATATATGAACCAACATAGCAATACACTGTATTACATACTGACAGACTTACTGACTTACTTACCAGTATGTGAAGTCCGCTTGATTTCTTTCCATACATACGTCTTCCTATTCTTATTCAACACTTTAAACGTCCGGTCATTCAAATCATAGTTGCCTCCATTGTTTTTGATATAGTTAGCCAGGCCAACCATTGCTCCACGACTAAGGGCAAGCGGGTATTTGTCCCCCATTATCATATTTGAAGCATTGACATTGTATCTTACTGTCGCCAAAATTCCCATTGCATTTCTCTCTCCCACATTGCTTTTTGAGTGAAACTGATACTTTACTGCCTCAGGCCATTCTTCATGAAAGATAATGACCAATTCAACTTTCTCAGGCAAGGTATTGTATTCTCTTTCTCCAAAGACTTCATTCAACTCATCCACAATGCTCCCATAACTTCTACTCTTGTATTTCTCTGGAATTCTTATCTCTCCTCTTCGAAACATTTCTTCCGCTTCTTCACAGGCTCTAAAATCGTCAGAAGCTTCAACCTGTGTCTCTTCCCAAAAATCCATTTTAGCTCACCTCCACATATTTCCTCAATAAGGTATTCTCTCCTGCATCTTTCCTTTTCAATTTTCGAAGTTTAACACATCTCTGTTTGTCTCCGTTATACTCATATGTCTGACCTCTGAGAAATTCATCGACCCCGACAGTGTAAATCAGGGTCTTATTCTCGTCTTTATAGGTTATTTCGATGTTATCCACTTTCAATTGCTTAAGGTCCAGCAAAACGTCCTCAGATATATTCACTGACATGAACATCCTGAAGACATTTTTAGGACTTCTCGTTGTGTAGTACGTTTTGCCTTTCACCTCTCCAACTATCTTGCCTTCTTTTCTTATTGGTATGCTCATACTGTCACCTCTGCCTTCGGAAATTCTTTTATCCTTTCCGGATAATTGTAATTGTCCTTGACCCATACAGGAATTCCTTTCTCTCTCGCTTGTGCTATCAACTTATCAGCCCATTCTCGAGGAGGCCTCTCAGCACCTCGATTAGAATTCGCTCCGATAATAATCCACTGAAGGCCAGACAAGTCAACATTGACCTCTTCAAGCAACGGCTCAAAAGAGACAAACTTCACACTGGCCTCTGCTTCCTTCAATGGCGCCAGCACAAAATTAGCTCTTCCCTGCGTATCAATACTAGTTCCAATCCAGACATTAACCGGAAAATCATAGTCTTTATAGCCTTGAGGGTACTTTGACAATATCTGAAATGTATGCTGACTGCACTCCCTAATCTTTGCCAGTATTGCTTCAGTCCACTTTGGGTCGTTGTCCTTGCAGTTCCAATCATACATGCTATCAATGAAAATCTTCTTCGGCTTCTGCGTGGGCTTCAACTTATCTAGTCTTTCCAAATGTGCATGAGGCACAAACTTATAACACAATTGACACCATGGCCTTCTTCTCATAGCCATTCTTCTTGCATAACAGTACGTACATCCATGTGTGCAGCCTACAACAGGATTGATTGTAGCGTCTGTCCAATCTATCTTATCACTATTCTGATTATTCATTATATCTACCTCTTATTTTTCAATTTCGTATAGCTAAAGCTACATCGTTTTTCAAATCAAAAGAAAATATTTAAAACTAAATCAAACCATCTTCTCTTTTTCACTTCATTCTAACCACTTCCCATTATAGCTATCATAGTGATAGTTAATTTGAATAATTAAAATTCCAGCCACTAAAGGCTAGAATCTTAATGAGAATAATTTAGAATTCACTCTTATCTTTCTCATCACTGTCATCGCTATAAAAGTCGTCAATTGATTATTCTTTATATTATATTAATACAACTTTAAATATATAAAGTTTTCGCTTTTCGTCCCTGTTTTGTAGTTACATGTAGTAAAAATGACGCAAAATTTGGCCAAAATTGAAAAATTACTAAAAAATTTCCGGACGCACTAAGTGTATATAATATCAATATCTCTTTAGACTATTCCCGAGTCAGGCCACTAGCAAAAGGCGGCCAGTGTTGGCTTCCATGCCGGTACTACAAAGTATTAAATAAAATCTATGCGCATGATATTTACATGATTTCGAAGAAGCCAGTCAACTTGAGCCTTGATTTTGAATTAATCCAGAATTTGAAAAAGAAGCGCATAAACCTGTCCAAATACGTAGAAAAGCTCATTTTAAAGGATTTAGCCGCTATTCCTATGCTAAAAAACCGGTACGTGGGTGTCGGGGGTTCAAATCCCTCCCGTCCCATAATAAATTCCTAGAAACCGCAAAAAGAAAAAAAATCAATATTCTATGTCTTCCTCATCCACATCAGAATCATCTGAAGATCCTGAATCCTCATCTTTGGGAGCTGCAGAAGGTGCAGGCCCTGCTGATTCCGGAGCAGAAGATGACTTCCCGACAACCTCGAGCTTTCCCATCCTGCCAGTGCCAAGCTGGAGCTCACCCTGCCACTCAGTCACATAGCCATTAGTTATATGGACCTGATCACCTATATTGACCTGATCGACCTGCTCATTCCAAAGAGTCAGCTTGATCCTGCCAGTCTGATCCTCAGCCATGGCATTGCAGACCTGGCCGGTCTTGCCGAACTTCTCGAACTGCCTCGGGCCATCCTTGGAAACGACATTAACAGTGATATCAACATTCCCTTGTTTCGCTTTCAATTCAGATATTGCCATTATAATACCTCACTCAAATTTTTCTCCGGCAAGAAAACAACTGATCCTGCCTTTAAGATCATCAATCCTCATCCTCAGCTGCCTGGTCGAATCCCTGTCCCTCACAGTGACTGTGCTGTCCTGCAATGTGTCAAAATCTATTGTCACACAAAAAGGGATCCCGAGCTCATCAGCACGGGCATAACGCCTTCCGATGCTACCTGACCTGTCATAGAAGCAAGTGAAATCCTTCCTGAGAGACTCGAATACCTCCCTTGCCTTATCATTCACCTTGTTGACGAGAGGGAACACAGCAACCTTTGTCGGAGCAATCCTCGGATCCAGCCTGAGCACAATATTGCCCCGCTCCTTGTCGTCATCATAAGCATCGACCAGCACTGCAAGGAAAACCCTCTCCATGCCAAAGGTAGGCTCAATCACCCTGGGGATGATGTGCTCCTTCTTGTCCTCGTCAAACACAGCAAGCTTCTCCTTGGACTCCTTGATATGCTGATTCAGATCATACTGGCCCCTGTTCGCATTGCCTGCTATCTCTTTAGAGCTGAAAGGATAATTGTAATCGATATCAAAGGTCGCTGAGCTGTAATGAGAAAGCTCCTTCTTGGTGTGCTCCCGGATCTTGAGATCCTCCTTCTTCAGGCCGATATCATAGAACCACATCATCTGCTCAGCGAGCCAATAAGCATGCCATCCATCCAGGCGCTTGTCCTCGACCATCTTGCCGATTGTGGTCTCCTTGAGCTTAGCATCATCCTCATCCTGGGATTCCTTATCCAAAAGCATGACTTTGAGGTCAAGATGAGCCTTTGTCAGGAGATCGCACTTCTTATCATCCGGATGAATGAAGAACTCAAACTCTGCAATCGTGAACTCGCGGCTACGGAACATGAAATCCCTGGGCGAGATCTCATTCCTGAAACACTTGCCGACCTGGGCAATGCCGAAAGGAAGCTTCTGGCGCGTTGTCTCTGCAATGAGCCTAAAGTCAGTGAACATGCCCTGGGCAGTCTCACCCCTCAGATAAACCTCGCTTGCAGAACCCTCTTCTGCGCCGACAAAAGTCCTGAAAAGAAGATTGAAATCCCTGACTTCCTTGAAAGCACCTCTGCATTTAGGGCAGACAAGGCCATTGTCCTGTATAATCATGTTGATATCAGATGCCTTGACACCCTCAACATTCCTGCCGGTCGCATCCCCGATGAAATGATCAGCCCTGAGCTTATTATTGCACTTGGAGCATGAGAGGACCATGTCACCGAAGCTGTCAAGATGACCAGAAGCCTTCCATACCCTCGGGTTCGAGATGATGCTGGCATCCATGCCGACCATGTTCTCCTTATCATGGACAAAATGCTTCCACCAATGCTGCTTTATGTTGTTGAAAAGCTCGACACCATAAGGCCCAAAATCAAAAAAACCAGAGATGCCGCCATAAATCTCAGAACTAGGAAAAACAAAGCCTTTCTTCTTGCAAAAAGAGGCTATCTCATCAATATCCAGCTCATTCTGCGGCCTTTTATCCATTTTCAGCCTAAAAATGCCGTCTGATATATAAGATTTTTGCCTCAAAATCAATCCAATCATATAAAAGAAGGCCAATAATTCATATAAACAATAACATAACAGACCGGTCTGGTGGTTAGATGGGATTAGGCAGGTGGGTCAAAAGGATATCATTAACAGCGATGATGATCACATTAGGTGCTGTTGCATTCAATAAATATTGGACAGATAAACCAGAGAAACTTGAGCCATGCATCGCATATGTCGGTCCAGTCAGCCAGGGGCATCCTATTGATGCGGCTGTGTTCGAGGGGATAAGAGAGGCTGAAAGAGAATTCGGAGAAGCTGAGGTGATCCCTACAGAAACAGGAAAGCCACTGCAAAGCGTGATTGAAGATAAGGATGTTGACTTCATCATATCACCAGCAAACCCGAACAGGCTCAGGATACCTGACAATGTATGGGTGTTCAGCTTCACAGACTCGGAGAGGATGAGAGGAACACCAAAGAACTGGATATCCTTGTACCAGAATAGGGAAGACCTTTATGATGCAATCGCGCAATACTGCAAGAGCCAAGGGCTTGATGTGATGCTAGAGCAGGAATCATTATCTTCACCATTGATATTCATGGATATATTCAAAGGAAGGGGAGTAGACCACCTTTGGATAGAGATGGACAGCTATTTCACAAAGAGATATCTGGGAAACAGAGCAGCAGTATTCCATGATGAATACCATATGAAAAAATACAAGGCTCTTCTTGATGATGCAGGAGTTGAAGCGATCATATTAGAGAATTCAGAGTCCATTGTCATACCCCCAGAAGGATGCAAAGTGATTTACAAAGTGAACAGGTTCGGTCCGAGATTCAGTGCAGTAGCAAAGCAACGCTTCGGGTGGGGAGCCCCATATGGTTATGATGCAACAAAACTCATCTTGGAAGGGATAAGGGAATCACAAGGGGATCCTGCCAGGTTCAAGGAATTCATCTATGGCAGGACACATGAAGGCGCAACAGGAAGGTTCAGGTTCGACAGGCAGGGAGGAGCAAGAAGGGACATTGAACTGCGCGAACTTGACGGAACATCAACAAGAGAATATAAATATGAGTATCTGGAAAGTGAATAGCATGAAAGGATTCATAGTCTATCCGACATACAAGGTCGAGGGGGACAAGGCATATGTCTACCTGTTCGGCAGGCTTGAAGACGGGAGATCATTCCTGACAATAAACAGCTTCAAGCCATATTTCTTCATAAAGAAAAGCGACCTGGAGAAAGCGAAGAAGATCGCTGACAAGGAAAATCTCAGATGCGAATTCGAAGAAACAGGATTCAAGGATTTCGATGAGAATGAGGTTGCCAAGACAATATGCGACATACCGAAGAATGTGCCGAGGATAAGAAAAGAATTCTCTGACTACAACATAGCGAGCTATGAAGCAGACATCAGGTTCCCTTACAGGTTCATGATAGACAACGGGATAAAAGGATGCATCGAGATCAGCGGAAAGCCGAGAAAGCCGAAGGATGAATATGCCGATGCTGTCTTTGAAGAGCCAGAGCTAAGAGGGACAGAATACGAGCCAGAGCTGAAGACATTGTCATTCGATATCGAGACTGACCCGAAAGGGAATGACATCTACTGCATATCATTGTACTCTGATGATTACAAGAAAAGCCTCATAATCAAGAAGGGGGAAGTAGAGGGGGCAGAGAGCTGCGAGAATGAGAAAAGACTCCTGGAAAGATTCTCTGAAGAGATAAGGAAATGCGACCCTGACATAATCACAGGATGGAATGTCATAGACTTCGACCTGAAAGTCCTGAAAGAAAAATTCTCGATGCACAAGATACCCTTCTCCCTTGGCAGGATAAACTGGGAATGCAAACTGAGGATAGAAAGCGAATTCTACCTCGACAGCAAAGCGGACTTCCCCGGGAGGATGGTGCTTGACGGGATACAGATCCTCAAGACAAGCTTCATCAGGCTGAAAGACTACAAGCTCGAGACAGCAGCACAGGAATTCCTCGGAGAAGGCAAGGTCGATATCGACATAACAAACAAAGGGGACGAGATAACAAGGATGTACAAGGAGGACCCTGCAAGGCTCATAGAATACAACCTGAAGGACTCAAAGCTTGTCTATGACATACTCGAAAAACAGAGACTCATCGGCCTAACGGTAAAGAGGAGCATGCTCACCGGCATGCAGCTGGACAGGGTGCGCGGCTCAATCGCTGCACTGGACTCGCTCTATCTCAGGGAAGCACGCAGAAGGGGCTATGTGTGCCCATCAATCCTCAATGCAGAGAAAGAAAAGCCAGGAAAAGGTGGATTTGTGATGGAGCCAAAGTTCGGGGTATATGACTACATCATAGTCCTAGACTTCAAGAGCCTTTACCCAAGCATCATAAGGACATTCAATATCGACCCGCAATCACATAACCCAAAAGGGACAATAAAAGCGCCGAATGGGGCAAGATTCCTGAATACAGAAGGCATACTGCCGATGATCATCGAGGGGCTCTGGAAGCAGAGGGACAAGGCAAAGAAAGAGAAGGATGCAAACGCCAGCTATGCCATCAAGATCACGATGAACTCATTCTACGGAAGCCTATCCAATCCAAACTGCAGGTTCTTCAACATCAAGATATCAAACGCGATAACCTATTTCGGGCAGCATATCATTAAACTGACAGCCAAGAGGCTTAAAGAGAAGGGCTATGATGTGATATACGGCGATACTGATTCTGTATTCGTCAATGTGAAAGTGGAAAACACAGGAGATGCAGAGAAGAAAGGCAGGGAGATAGAAAAAGAGATGAACAGGTTCTTCGAGAGATATGTCAAGGAGGACTACGACAACAGGAAGAGCCATCTGGAGCTTGAGTTCGAGAAGACATACAAGGTTTTCCTGATGCCGAAGCTGCGAGGCTATGAACAGGGGGCCAAGAAAAGATATGCCGGACTGCTCGTCAAGGACGGCAAAGAAGAGGTCAACATAGTCGGACTGGAATTTGTCAGGAGAGACTGGACAGGCCTGGCACGCAGGTTCCAGTATGAATTGCTTGACCTGATATTCCACAAGAGGGGATTCGATGGGTACATACAAAAGCTCGTCGAGGACCTGAAATCAGGGAAACTTGACAGCCAACTGGTGTACAGCAAAGCCCTGTCAAAGAGCCCTGATGAATATGTCAAGACAACACCACCACATGTCAAGGCGGCCCGCAAGAAGAAAAAGCTGACAAGCAACATAATACAGTATGTGATGACAACAGACGGGCCAGAGCCTATCGAGGACATAAGGCACAAGATAGACTATGACCACTATATCGAAAAACAGCTGAAGCCAATAGCAGACGCGATACTCACATTCTACAACAAAAAATTCGAGGATGTCTTCGCGAACCAGAAGCAGAAGACCCTCTCCGGATATTAGCTGACAAGCTCAGGATAAGACATGAAGCACTCTGTCTTGAGATCCTCGATGACATGGAAGACCTGCCTGGACTTGATGGTGAACTTGTCATCGAGCCTTTCGAGGAAGCTCTCAAGCTCCTTTATGTTCCTGAATATGACATCGATGAGGAAATCATACCCATTATTTATCTTATAGACTGAATTGATGTTGTCCATGCCGACAACCATATCCCTGAAAGCATCCTTCTGCCTCTTGCCGACCTTGATCACGACATTAGCCCTTGTGTTGAAGCCCAGCATCTGATAATCAAGGAGACAGGTGTGCTTCTTTATCAGGCAGTTCTCGTTCGCCTTCAGGCGGTCATATATCGTTGATATCGGGATCCTCGTCTTCTTAGAAAGGCTTGTCAGGGTCTCCCTGGCATTCTGGCGCAGATGCGCAAGAATCAACAGATCCTTCTGCAAAATCCTCTTATCCGGAGCGATTATCTCCATATCCATCACCTCTTTTTTCAGATATTTTGTATATATTCTTTGCAACAAAAAAAAATCAGCAACAAAGCCGAATAGTGTATATAATGTTCGGAAAATATATATACTTTTTTCTAATATTATATATACAAGTATCAATTTATATACAAAATTAGGTTTGATTACTCAGAAAGAGTCAACAAAGTCACGGTGAAAGCTCATCATCAATGCTCCTTCCGGGCTTTGGAGGGCCATTGTCAAGCACATTGCCAGAGAAATCCTTTGCACCTACATAGAAATAATAATCCTTATCAAACATCGAAGAAGCCGGATCATCCGAATCCTCCAGGCTGTCCAGAATATAGACGAACTGCTTCCTGTCAAGCAGATAATACAGCTTTCCCCTCTGGATATCCATATAATCCTCTCCCGGATTCCTGACAAGATAAAGGGTCTTTCCGCCAGACTGGGTCTGGGATGCAAAGTCTATATCATTGAGGATGAAATCAGGCCTGTTCGGATCGACATCAGAAAACCACATGCTGTAGACATCATCAATCCTGGAGGGATAATGATGCACACCATAGAACTTCACATCAGATGAAGCAGACTTATTCCACTGCACAACAACAGATGATGATGCCTTAGGAAGATCAAAGACCCAAAAATCAAAAGCAGAAGGAGTTGAGTTATCCAGTATGTCCAATGCGAATCTTATTGTGACATTGCGTCCGGCAGTAGAATTCTCAAAATCATCAAACACCCTGAATGACTTATCCTGCACAGCACACACCCTTATGGTGCGGTTCTGATACTCGCACTGAGGAAGATTCAGTGATGCGAAACCTGCAGCATCTGTATAATACAGCAAGCCGTCCTTCCTGAAAAGATAGAGCTTATCTGACCCGAATGATGAATCACCTGCAGAGATGGTGAATGAACCCCCCTTTAGCAACCCATACCTGGAAAAGACAAAGGAAAGAGTGGCATTTGGCGTGCTGAAATAATTCCCGGCATAAAAGAAATTAAGGCTGATGTTCGGGGCGGAGACATATGAATAATCCTTGAGGCCATCAATGAAATATTCTGTGCCATCATCAGCTGTCCTGTTGACAATGATCACCATAGGCCAGTCCTTGTCGCCTGCAAAATCATCCCGATAATCAAGCTCGAACTCGCAGGTGCAGTTGTCATTAAAGGAGCTCCTGCACAGAGAATGCTTCTCGACTATGTCGAAATAGGCCTTCCTGATATTCTTAGAGCAGTCAAGCTCCCAAGTCAAGCCTTCTGGGGAGAAAGAATTCAAAGCCTCAATCTTCTCCTCTGCACAGGCCTTCACATCATCCTCATCCATGCACTCCCTGAACTTCCCCAGACTTGCATAGACCTTCTCATACACACCAAGATCATAATCGACTTCAGTGCGGAAATTAGGCTTCACCGAATACTGGGCAAATGATGAGAAAGAGGATGATGCAGAAGAAGACTGCGCAGAGGAATCCAGACCAAGAACCTGCCTCGGATTTATCCATTCGCCGTTCACATGGACACCGAAGTGCAGATGAGGCTGGCCCTTGGGAAGACCGCATGCAGAAGGAAGTCTGCAACCATCCCTGCATCCTGCAGTCAGGCCAGTATATCCTATGATGTCGCTGGCCCTCACGCTCTTCCCGACAGCAATGCCCGGCGCATACCTGCTGAGATGGGCATAAAAGTAAAGCACACCATTACCATCAACCATCTTTATCATGTCACCGGCTGCACCACGACATCCCATATCCACAATCTGGCCGTCTGCAACAGCAAAAACAGGTGTGCCGACTGCTGCCCTGAAATCGATGCCCTCATGCCTGCCTGTATAAGGCCTGCCCTGGCTGTCATACCTCTGCCTCGGCCTGCCGAACTCGCTCGTGACAATAAGCTCCTGAAGAGGAGGATGCTCCAGTGAACCAGCGCCGGCGGAATCCCAGAGACCTACACCTATGAGCCTTGAAGAGAATCCCAGAACACCCAATGAACCTAACTGCTTCAGCAGGACATCATAACTATCAACAGGCAGAACACCGCCAGGGAATGAGAGCATGTAATAATCCATGTTCCTGTTAAAAATTCTTGAATATGAACGGGCAAGATGATCCTGAGGCCTGCACCCCTCATCCCATATGGAATACTGATAGCTTGAACCGCAATCCTGTGAATAGATGCCACCATACTGCCCTAAGTCATAAACAGACTTCTCGGCAGACAGGGAGGCTGAGCTGTCCACATAGAACAGGATATCCTCGCCCTCAGCATACATTGAGAGCAGGCCCATCTGCTTCTCACCAAGGAAGCGATCACGGGTCAAGGCCTTGTATTTCAGATTCAGGCTGATACCTGTGTAGACGACAAAAATTATCATTATGAAAAGTATGGTGATAGGATAGACCACAGTCCCTCTCTTTCCCGTAACAATTCCCCTTCCTGATACCCTTCCTGCCAACATCTTAACAATCATATATACAAAGCATGTATAACCTCACATTAACAGGGTCCCCCCTATCAGCAGAAGGAAGCCAGACAGACTGGGAAGCACCCGGGAACATCCCTTCAGCCAATGCTGTTGATGACAGCCTGCCACCCTGATAAAAAATCACATTCTCACCCCCGGAAACAGAGAGGTACCATTGCTTATTCGGAAGCCCATATCTCTCCAATATCGGGGAAACAAAACCCTCAGACCTATCGAAATCACCCTCTTCCATATCCAAGATTATCAAATCTGCAAAAGCCATGCTCTCGCCATCAACCTCCACAGGGCTCCTCAGCAGATTCAAAAGGAAAGTGTTCGCATAAGGCACTTCCGAAATCCTGCTCTCAATATTCTGCTCAGAAGGACCGCTGCATCCTTTCGAGAGAACCAGCACAGACAGAAACAACACTATCACAAGAACAAATATCATATATACAAAAACATCTGTAAAAATATCAGGGATGGTCCCCTTCCTATCCATATTCCATGATCCTCTGCGAAAATCCCTCATCTTCCTCCTCATTGCGCATTCGGCGTAAGCACACTAAAAACAATCCTTCCATCATGCATGCCTGATTCATCCATGTAGAGAATGTATCTCTTCTCGCGGTGCTCAGTGATACCCCCTTTCCCTGGAACCCTCAAATCAGCCATGGGAGACCACCGGTCATACCAAAGCCTGTTGAAATAAGCTGACTTGAGCTCAGCACCAATATCATCATAAAGCGTGACTTTTGCGGCAATCAACTGATTGCGGCCTGGATTCAATGATCGGTTGATCTTGTAATCATCCAGAGAGTTCTTGACAACAATGCCTGGATAGACACGATCTATAGAACCATCATAGAGGGATATCCCAGTCTTTGAATAGAGCATCCTGTTCACAAGTATATCTGATTCTGCTGCCTGGGTATTTATGTTCTTTATCACAAAAAAACCAATAATGACCATAACAGAGATGACAGCAAAGATCGTGAAGATGAGCCTGAAGACCTGAAGCCACATATCAAACACTTCCTGCCCTTTCCTATCTGCCAGCATCCTGATCCCCATCAGCCGAATGCCCCCTTAAAACCATCCATCAACGCCTTGCCGACTGTGCCGGGCTCGCCGAAGATGTCGTCCGGCTCAAAAGCCTCCAGAGTCTTAAGATTGCCTATCTCAATGTAGAGACCCATCTTCTCATTGCCTATGAGGCCATACTCGAGAGGAAACAAATCCTTATCGAGCCTGACCAAAGAGACACCATCAACATAAAGCTCCTCTGAAAGGGAATTCAGGATATGGCAGGCAAGGACCTCTGACTTATCAGCCTCTGAATTGTTGACATAATAGATCCGGATACTGCTCTCCTCACTCTGATAATAACCGACATGCAATGTCAGGATGACATTTGAGACCTGCACATGGGCCAGCCTCTCGTTCAAGGTCATCTCATCGCCAGCAGGCAGATCATTCTCAGTAGACCTCGTGAACCTCAGATCAAATGAAGGGTTCTGGGCCTTAATGGATGCAGCGACCATCCTGACGAACTCTGATTCATTGACCCCGCCGACAGAATATCCTGTATCAGAGCCTCCATGAGCCGGATCCACAAGCACCCTCAGGGATGAAAGAGATGCCGGGATCTGATCGCCGCAGGGAAGAGCAAGAAGATTCGTGCTGACATCCTTCCCTCCGATCTCAATCTTAGAGCCCTTCCTCACAAACCTAATGAAAGGTGTCTTGCCGACACTTGAATCATCAAAATCCAGCCCGACAGACATGTCCCTGATGTATGGATAGACGATCTGCCTGGAATCAATCCCTGTCTCTGCGAATGTGAAATAATAAAGCGAGAAAAGCACAAACATATATGCGAAGATAAGGATAAGCCACACCAGGACTTTCCACTGCATTTCACCGTCCCTGAACATGACAGGCCTCATTTCAGGACACCTCCCAACCTATCAGAGAATGTCTGGCCAGTGCCTGCAATCACAGAGACCTTCTCATCATCCACAGTCACATTGAAGCCATAAGAAGATATGTTAAGGGGGTAATCATACACCACATAACCGGGAGCTGCATAAAGGGTGTTGATGAGCAAGGCAATATCCCTTGAGATATAATTCTGCTCAAAATCATCCCCTGTGACCAAAGAATTGACACCATAGAACATCGGGAAAAAAACTGCAAGGGCAAGGACAAACTGGATTATTATGAATATCACATCCCATATAACCTCACCTCTCCTGCCAGACCTTGTGCCCATATCCATCACAACCATAACCAATAAAAGCAATATTATGTGCAATATTTAAATTATTTATGCAAACAGGGCTAAGAATCAGCAGAATCCGGGGCTAAAACCGCACAATTCGTGATCTCTTCAGTGAAATCAGTCCTGTAACCGGCAACAACCTTATCTGGGGCAGTCTTGTTAATAATCAGCTTGGCGACACCGACATCACCACCGAAAAAGCCCTCTTCCCCATAAAGGACAAAACCAGGATAATCCTCTTCAAACCTTCCCAGATACAAGCCATCAAAATGCGGATCATCTGCAGGATAACAATGATTCCACTCCCGGCAGTCATCACCCTCCACATCGCCAAAACCGCCATGACAGATGCAGATACAGGCCTTGTATCCGCAGACCTCTGGCTTGAATATCTTATCATCGACAAACCACCCTGCTGTCTCCTTGACAAAAGCCTCTTGGGCAGGAAATCCCACAATCGCAAAATCAGGCTGGATATAGAACGGGATCTCACATACTGCCTTGTCAGAACCAAGCAGAAAGATGATGCCATCACCAAGCTTCTGAAGGGACTCATCAGTGCCCTGCTCAGAGACCGGAACAAAAATCCTGTAGATATCATAGCCAAGAGGTATCAGCACAAACACCAGCACAGCAAGGAAGATAGCAAGACCGATAATTGTCCTAAGGGTATCAGTCAGGGCGCCTTTCCTGTCCATTTTATCATCCGAAAAGATCCTTCAGGGCGCCGGATGCATTCTTAGAAGTCTGGTTAATCATAGGCCCAACAGTGTCATGACCCATGCCCTTGAGCAGGAAAGCGAAGATGAACCACAG
The DNA here is from genome assembly GCA_016928155.1 of Candidatus Woesearchaeota archaeon. NCBI lineage: Archaea > Nanobdellati > Candidatus Woesearchaeota > Candidatus Woesearchaeota archaeon. The sequence goes on from JAFGLG010000009.1 coordinate 67,203, forward strand.
GATGACAGCTGCAACAACAGCTATCAGGATGTACTTGATGATGGTCTCCAGAGTCATGTCTGCTTTCTTGTCCATCATTTTAGCCTGTACTGAAGCAGCAGACCTGGTTGCTTGTGCAGTCAATCCAGTCATATGTCTCGGGCGAAGTGATACCAAGATCCTGCGGAGGCTGGATATTACATCCACCAGGTATGGTGTTCATGTCTGCCCTATTCACACACCTGCCCTTGTTCGCCATGCAGACCTTGGCCTTTGCCTGTCCAGTTGTCTCATCTGTCCCTTCACCAAACTGACCGAGCCGTCCGCTGAAGATGATGACCAGCACAATGAGAACAACCAGTGCAATCGCCGCAATTATGATGACATTCATCGAAAGTTCAGCACCTTTCCTCTCCATTTTATTCCTCCAAATCTTTCATGATCATGACTGACCGCCCTTGTCAGCGCCTGTGGGATTTGTAATGTTGATGCAGCATCTCTGCTTGTCAGGGCAGTCGCCTGCATAGATGGATATCTCGCCTGCAAAACAACCAGACCTGCACTGCCCATTCTTGGCAGAACAGCTTGAGATCTCCTCACGGAAAATACCAGTGCTGTTGGTGAATATTATTATAAGGACAATCAGCACAATGAGCAGAATCGCAGCTATGATAATCGTCTGCATCGTCATCTCAACGCCTTTTGATCCCATGGACATCACAAATCAAAAGAAAAATCATTCAGGCTGCACACAGCACTTGATAGTCGGATCGACCTTGCCGTCTGCACCCATGCACTTCCAAAGAGGATATGCTGTCGGGAAATTCTGCACAGATGATCCAGGATCGCCGCAAGACTCACCCGGATAAGCGCACTTGCCGCCCTTATTCTCACAATCATTCAGCTGCTGGCCTGTCTGCCCCATCCTACCAAGAAATATGATGGACAATATGACAAGCACAAGAAGAGCAATGGCTGCAATGACAATAACATTAAGAGAAATTCCCTGACCTTTCTTCAGCATGCGATTCACCTCAATTTTTTAATGAATAATCCTGAACCAAACAATCCAAAACCAACAGTCTCAGACTGTTATACCAATAAATATCCTGATGCTGTTTAGGGCTATACTGGTATTTAAATGTTTTGGTGATTTCAACTCGAGAATTCTTGGGTTATAGAGGCTGAGAAGCCTGAATAAAAGGTTTCCATCATCCGAATCTCATTTCTCAAAACCGATCACTGACCTGCCCGGATTAAGAGCAAGATTGCCAGAACATGATATAACCGGAGGATTTGCCGGATCCATCTCAAACCTTATGGTGTATTCTGCATCACCTTTGTACCAAGAAGATTCCTCAAAACCACTGACAATTATCCTTGAGACATCACCTTCCTTCCCATTGCTGCAAGAAGGAGAGCATGCTGCAGGGAAAGAAGTGTCTCTCACCTCACCCTTGAAGACCTTTATCATCGACTCCACTTTTGGACAGTCAACCAGCTTATCAAGCTCAATAGCGACAATCTCACCATCAAGATTGGGGCCTCCGACAGGGAGGCTCTCAGTATAAGCGACGACATCAAGCTGGCTGGACTGGTCAGCAGCATCATAAGCACCAACAATATTCACATACCTGTCAGACCCTGCTTCTGAAGGACCTTTGAAAATATTGGAGATATACTGAACAAGATCATCAATCGCCCCCCTTATACCTTTATTATTTATGTGAACAACCACCCCAATGACAATTATTAAAACCACCATAAACATAATTTTCTTCAGACCCTGGCCTTTTTTCTTGAATCTCATCTGAACCTCAGGGCATTAGAGATGCCTTCCCACAATGACTGGATAGTGCCACGCAGAATACCCATCACAATCAGGACTATCAATGCAACTGCTATGACCAGTATCCAGATCAAGACAATCTTCTCAGCACCCTTTTTTCCTAATGCCATCCCAACACCTTCATCAACCATGATTTATTTAGTTTCTGCTTTCAAACACCCAATATCAATCATGCTTATAAACCTTCAGGCCCTCTGAAGCCTTGCCCTCAAGGAAAGTGCAATTGATGAAATTCTTATTCTCCACAGGAGTAAGCATGATACCAGCATCCCAGGCAGTGCTTGTGGGAGAGCCCACGACATAACCAATGGCTGTGCCAGCAGTACCTCCCCCTAAAGAGATCAAACCAACAGAAGAAATGGTCAGAGGGATGCCTATCTCAGCAAACACCCCTGTTGCAGTAAGCACAAATCCTGCTGCCAAACCAATGCCGCCGCCTATATACGCAGAAGCAGGCTTGCCCATATAACCCTCTTTTGCCATGACAAAGACAACTGCGAGCGGATTCTCTGTGGATATCATGTCATAATCAGCCATGGACGGATCAGGCTTCTGCTCAAAGCCCCTGTCAGAGCCTGATGACCCATAAAAATACTCAAAATATGTCTGGTTCCTCGTCAGTGAAGGGATCCTCTCTGACATCAGGAATCCTGAAAAATCATGCAGGGTCGTCTTCTTCCCGAAAGTGAGCTCAGAGCATATGACGCAGTAAGCCTCATCCTCGACATCAAAGATAGGCAGGGTGCCCTGCCAGTACTGGTCATAGCAGTCGTACATCATATCTGCAATCTCACTCTTGATCTTATCATCAGAGGTCTGCCCTATCTCCTTATAGTCTGTGCTGCATTTTATCTCGACGACATTTCCGAAAGCATCGCTAAGATCAGTGCCGGCCAGACGCAGCCTCTTGGAATTCTCGAACACAGAATTCCTGCAGATCTCCTTCTTGATTATCCCTTCAGAGTCCCTCTTCAGCTGATACTCGTGCCTGATGAATATCACAGCAAAGATTATCATAAGTATCAGCATCATTACCAGGCTCAAAGGCGCTGAAACACCTTTCCTCCTTCCCCTTCCGATCAATAAAGCCTTGAACATTGTGTGATGAACTCATCATTCGATCTTACCAAAACAATTGCAGGGAGTATCTCCCCCTGGAACTCATGCTTCGCATGCCCTGCAGCACCACCACTCACTGCACCGATGACCCCACCAATCACGCCTCCGGCAGCGCACCCAATGTGGCCTCCCCAAAGGGCATAGACACAGCCAGTCGCTGCGCCGGCAGCAGCACCTGCAGCACCAACCTTGGCAATATTCACCCACCAGGAATTCTTGAAGGCATAATAGACCAGGGTATAATCCTGGGCAAGATCCAGGTCAAAGGTCTGTGTGGGCTCGAAATCCTGGCCGAAAATCATCTCTGAATAGCTCTTCTCCCCGTCCCCTGACTTGATATGATGGTCATTCAGGAACTGCTGATAATCGACTATCTTGGGGACACCCATGTCCTTAGGAACATTCTCATCAAATTTCAGTTCTGTAAGTATCATGCAACGGAAATCCTCCTTGAACTCGCCAAATGGGCTAAGCTCCAATGCATAGGCCCAATTGGCCATCTCAGCAGCCAGAGCAAACTGAAGAGTCTCCTTCTTCTCATCCATAGAGCCCTCCATCTTCTCAATCCTCTTGAACTCCCCATCCTTCATGATGTAAATACCGCCATCCATGACCTTCATATACCTTGTCGGGCACTCAATCCTCTGCTCATGCTCCAAAACACCTCCCATAGTTGCCGCATACTTCTTGGCGACAGAAGCCCTGCAGATCTCGCGCCACTTGATTTCATCGTTAACTGTCTTGATCACCTCGGCAGTGATCACAGATGCGATGAAAAAGAAAAAAAACACCAAAACGACCTTCATCAATACGCTCGGATCCTCAAATCCCCCCCTGCGGCATAATCTCCTTACCATAAAACAGCACCTCATGAACAGATATCAAGCCTTATTATCATTGTCCCCTTCTCTGTGGGAAGAGGGAATGTCTCTGACTGGCGCTGGGTCATGCCTTCGCACTCACCATTCTGCTGTACAAAGTAAACATTATCATTCAGAGAGACAGTGAACAGATACTGCTTCTTCCATGTGTTGAGAGTCTGGTTGAATACATCATTGAATATCATGTCCAGCTGCTCCTGGGAAGACCTGTCAGGGCAGACAATCTGCCGGGAGGTCACATAATCCTGCAAGAGCTCTGTCACATCCGTGCCCCTGCAACCAGTGGATGTCTTCAACAGCGAATTGAGCATGTTAGAGGCCATCTGGGTGTGGGTGAATGTCGCCTTAGAAGTGGAAGGCTTCTCAAGGATGACAAACTTGACCACAAAAAGCATGCCGAGACTGACAAGTATCACAATGACTGCCAAACCGAGGATCTCCATCTGGCCTTTCCTTGACCTTCCCGCCTTTGCCTTTCTCATCGATACCATGCCTCTTCTCTACCTCTTGAACACAGTTATATCAAGATAACCGAACGAATAAGCATCCTCCTTGGGATCATACAACGAGAGAGGGAACTGGGTGCGCCACCCGCCAAGACCGCGGGAAGACTGGCGTTCATAAATGTTCCAGCTCCTGTTCTCCGGATACACCTCATGCACAGTAATATTGCTATAGCCAAAATAATCATAGTAATAAAAGCTGCTCTCTGGATCCGAGAGCAATACAGACAATGCCTCAAGCTTCAGTATATCAAAGCATGCATCTGTGATTATATTGTTAGAGCTGCACTGGAACTCCGGCATGAAAGAAGTCCTCTGGGATATCTCGATAGACTCCTTGACAAAATTCTCCTCTTTCTCGACCTGGATATTTGTCTTCTGGATGCTGGTGAAGAAGACAATCCCGAAGATGAGCAGCATGAAGAAAATTATGAGTATGGCAATGTTCTCCCCCATCTTGAGCTGGGCTTTCGCATACATCTTCTTCATCGACATCATCTCAATACAGCAAAGGGCATGAGTACAGCTGGGCCTGATCATTGTTGTTCTTCATCGCGGTATACATGCCTTTTATCCTATCCATAGCATCCTCATTGAAGCCATCGACCCCGACAACCAATGATGGATTGTAATATATCAGGCAATTCTGGTTGCCTGACTGGGCAAAAGACCTGAGCTCAACTATCCTCTGGCGGTATACATCACCCACATGATTAAGGCGCTCCATGACCTGATCCATATTGCAATTATAAGACTCGGGATCCTCTGAAAACAACACGGCAAGCAAACCCGCCTTCCCGAAAAATGGGACAATCTCTGTCTCTACGAAAGTATCGGACACTGAGCTGAAAAACTTGGCTGAGCCAGAAACATCAAGTGTCGTGCCTGAGGGTATATCAACACGGACTGCAGTCACATCATACCCCTGGAAAGACTCGTGAAGGGGAGACGGGTTCGCATTGAAAAATATGAACCTGGATTTATAATAGTTATTATTGATGACAGAAGGGACCTGCTCAAGAGGCACCACCACCTTGTCAAGATTATTAGGCAAAGTCGCGTTCAGGAGAGATGCCAGCCTGAAATCCCTTGACTCCTCACCACCAGAATAGGCTATCACATATTTCATCTCAGGAGAAGCCACATACAGCAGATTGGTGACACGGAAAGGGACATTGAAGTCATAGCTCCAGATCACCATCTGTCTCCCCTTTATGCGACCTGGAGCAAAAATAGCCTTGTCTCCATAAGACTTGGTGACATCACCAATCCTGTAAAGGCAGTTGCAGTCACTGCAGGAGAAGCTGATATCTACATTCGGTATCTCCAGCAGATGGCTTGTCCTTGTGCTGACCTTTGAACCTGAAAGTATCGCCTCAAAATCAGAGAGCAGTGTGCCGGCAAGCTTTATCTCAGACGAAGCCTTCTGCTTATAGACGATAGAAAGGAAAAACACAAGGATCACAGCGCCGACGACAAGCACAAAAATCCAGTTGAACTGGAGCTCAATCACACCCTTCTTCCCGCCCCCGAGACCTTTTTTCCTCTTCATTGCCTACCTCACCCTGGACACGACTGCACCATCTCCGAAACCCTCTATCCTGAGATAGATCTTACCCTGGACAATCGCAGTGCAGAAAAAATAATCCTGCACCCCCATCTTATCTATGTGCACAGACTGCTTCATGTCATCATCCACCAGAAAGACATTCTCGCTGGCACCATATGCACCGGTGCCGAGGCTGTCCTGTATAAGCGGAAAAGATGAGGCCGCAGATGCAGCCAGCTGACGCTTGGCATTGTCTGAAGTGTCAGCAAAGCATACAAGACGGTATCCTGCAGGGACATTCATCGGGTCATTCTCGTTATACACTTTTATAGACCCATAATCCATGGCCACCCGGTCCATCACATTCTGAAGATTTGTCTGGAACTTTATTATAGAGACCTCACCGATATCCTTGTTGAGGCCCCTGACTGCCTTGTATCCGTATATCAATATCATTGAAACAAGCACAATAGCGACCAGATAGATGAATATCTGGCCTTCAATCTGACCTTTTTTCCTTCGTCTCATTTTTTCCTACCCTTCTTCTTCCCTACAATATCCTCAAGCAATGCCAGGTCATCATCTGAACCCTTCCCTTCTGTCATCTCATCAAGCTTGGCCAGCGCATCTTCCTTAGCAGCAAGCTTCTTGGAAAGCCTGTCAAGATCCTCCAATGCATCCTGGCTCACAATGCCCTTCGATGCGATATGCTCACCATATTTCTCATGAAGATCGGCAAGATCCCCAAGGGATCCCCTTATGGAATCGGCAGAGACCTTCTCATCCTTCTTGGCAATGCTGGAAAGCCTGCTGAATATGCTCTCGGAAGGCAACTTCCCGAGCTTCTTATCCCCTTTCCTGATTTTCTCAATCTGGGCAAAAATATCCTCGGCCTTTATCTGAGAAGGCTTCTTCTCCACGACTTCACCTGAAATCTCCGAAAGCTCATCAAATATCCCCCTGCTGACAAGCTTCTTTGTTATCTCCTCTTTCTCAATCTCCTGGGCCGACACTTCCTTCTTCCTTATCTTCAAAAGACCGCCGACACCCTCCTTAAGGTCAGACAATGAGAAAAACTCCATCTTGCCTTCAGGCTTCCTGATGTCCTCAGCCACCTCAAGCTTCTTCCTCTTGGCCTCATCCTTTGAGATGCCCTTGAGATCCTTCATCTTCGATTCCGCAGATGTCCTCAGCTTCTCAAGCTTCTCAATATCCTTCACAGACAGCTCCTCCCCCTCAGACACCGGACCCTCACTGGGCTTGCCAGCAACCTGGTCCTCGGCAAACCTGTCGAATACAGCAGACCTTGTCCTGCTCTTCGCAGACCTCTTCTCATCCAGGCGCTGCCTCAGCATCTCCTGCCTCCTCTTCAGATCATCCATCTTCTTCTTCTCAGCCTCGGACACATCAGGCTTCCTCCTGAAAACCTGAAAACCGGAAGGCTGAGCAGCAGTACCCGGTCTCGAAGGCTGGCCAGGATAAGAAGGCTGGCCCTTAACAGACGGCTGCATGGGCAGACCTTTCTTCGGGCTTATCATGTCCTTCAGATACCGGTCATACAATATGTAGCCGCCCACACCAAGAGCCAAAAGAAGCAATATCCACAGCCACACAAGAGAAACCTTGGGGTGATCCTCAGGATCCGTCGGATCGGTGCCTTCGTCCATCTCCTCACCATCAGGATACTTATCCCCGTCAGTGTCAGGATTCTGAGGATCAGAGCTCCTGCTCCACTGCCTCTTGACATCTGAATACTCCTGAAGATTGGTCAAACCATCATTGTCCGGATCCTCGCCGGCATCATTGACCTCCGGGTCCAGGCCGTTCTGGGATTCCCAGGCATCATCCATCAGATCCCCGTCCTTATCGGAATCACACTCGTCGCCGATCCCGTCGCCATCCAGATCCGACTGGTCAGGATTATAATCATCAGGGCAGTTATCCTCTGAATTCAGGATACCATCGTCATCCCGGTCCTTGTTCTCCACAGGCTCGCCGCAATAACCATCTGCGCAGTTGCCTGACTGGCAATCGGAATTCACAACACAAGTCTGGTTGAGACCGCATTTCTGCATGCACAGCCCGCCGCCGCAATCCATATCTGTCTCATCCTGATCCTTGATGCCGTTATTGCACAGGTCTATATAATCCTCGCAGAGATAAGTGCTGGCATCACAGAATCCGGTCATGCAATCCCTGTTCTGCAGACACATCCTGCCATTCGCGCAGGCGGTGCAAAGCGCCCCCCCGCAATCCACATCAGTCTCTTCACCATCCTTGACAAGATTCGAACAGCTCCTATAAGGATTGAAAACACAGACATTCAGATCGCAAAGCAAAGACTGGCAATCAGAATTGACCAGACAAGAACCGCCGTCGGCGCATCCAGGACAGCTACCCCCGCAATCCACATCAGTCTCATCTCCGTCCTTCTTATTGTTGGCACATGTGAGACCTATATCCTTTATGTTGACAAGAACACCATCGCTGAAGCCCTCGCTGCTCCAAATGCCTGCCCTGTTCTTTGCAATAACCTTGATCCTGTAATTGGTGCTGTTCGTGAGATTGAGATCATCTATATAACCGCTGGTGGCAGTGAACCACGCGGGCTTACCGACAGCGGACTCCTCACCATAATTGCCGCTCCTGACCACAGTCACATTATAGCCGGCAATGCCTGATTCATTATCATATGACACCCAGCTGCCATAAATCCTGTCCTTGTAAGGGCTTTCCTGGGGATTCTCCACACCTATAACAGAATCATTCACGAGCGGATCCGAGGGCGGTGTTGTGTCAACATAAAAGACCATGGTGCTGTTTACCACGACAATCTCGGCACCTGTGAAAGTGCACATGAAAACATACTGGTTCCTGCCCTCGACAAATGATTCGGATATGCTCACATGATCCATGCCGACAATCCCGAAAGTGCCGCTGGTACGAAGCGTGGTGAAAGATGGCCCATAATGGCATTTAGCATTCTTGTTCGTCGAGATGTTAAGCTTGCCACTCATCTCAGATATATATGCATTATGTCCCGGATAGTTCATGGTTATCCTGTTTGGACGCCTGGTCTCTGTCCTTATGGTGACAGTCTGTGGTACCGAGACCAGACCTGCAGTGTTCTTGCATGCCACAATAATATTATAGGTGGTATTGTCCTCAAGATTAGTGAGATTCCTCTTCGGGGTCGTCGAGAAGGCGAGCAGGGAATCCTCATCAAACCTGTCAAAGGTGTGATTCATCAAGGAATACACAGAAACTGAAGGATCATATCTGCATATTACAGGCTCATCTGCCCTGGCAGACAGAACTGAATTCAGGGGATAGCTCAGGATCTCGCTCGGCATGGCCTTGAGCTCAAGGATGACCGGGGGGGAAGTATCGACCTGCAATGTATATGTCATCGAACGGTTGTCTCCGAAGACATCACGGCAGAAAATATGTAAACTAAAAGGCTCGCCTTCGGGAAGACTGACATCCTCCAGGATATGCTCAGTATCATTGGTGGAATCAAATGGGAAATAATGGGTTCGGACCTCAAAGTTGTAGCCGCACTCTGCGATATCATCTGTGGTCAACAACACATCAAACACAGTGGAGTTCGCCCATCCGAACCTCGGCCTGACAAGTGTTATCACAGTGGGATAAGCATTGACAGAGAAAGAAGACTGCCTGGTGAGGACATTGCCAGCATAATCCGCGACCTCGACAGAGAGTGATTTCCTCCCGTCCTTGATATCAATCCTCGCCAAGTAGGTCATATTATCCGAAGAAGAGAACCTGTTGGTTATGTCAGACTCTGTCCCAGTAAGCAAATCACGCATGGCCACCTTCCTCAGATTCACACCCTCATTGAAAACGAGCTTAAAATCAACTATGCTCTTATTCAGGGTCTTCCCATCCAGCGGCACCATGCTTACCAGTTCCGGCGGGGTCAGGTCGACGATAAAATCAAAGAACACATCATCCTCCATGAAATTCTGGCTCTGGTCCTTCGCCTGCGCCTCAAATATGTAATAACCGACCGCATAACTTGACCTCGGAGCAACTTCCAGGAGAGTGATATAGGGATTGACCGTGGTCTTCTTCTTTATATCCACATCATAAACCATGCCGCTCTCATGCGCCAAGGCATATTCTGTTATCGTGACACCCGGCTCATCAAACTTTAGGAATATTGGCTGCCAAACATCATTCGTATACTGAAGAGGATATGCAAGAGGCACTGCAACTAGAAAAAACAGGAATGCAATCAATGTGACTTCCATGCGCCTATTCACAGTAAAACCCTATACAAATGAGCTTAGGCCCTTTTGTATCCCTGAAAACATGCCCGACCACCATGGTCTGATGATCATACCTGTCCTCGGCAAAGAACTTTATGGTGTTCTTGCTCTCCTGCTCGAGCACCTTGACCACGCTGAACTCATTGTCGACCAGGCTGAGGGCCGACCTCTTGCCATCGATATACAGCTTTGAGTCATTCAGCCGGTAATATGAGAAGAACTCTCCTTCCAGCAGCACCTCAGGACTGGTTATCACCAAATCTCTGTAAGGCCACTCGCCTTCATAAGGGCTTCTCAGGAAAAGCTGGGCAGAGTTCTCATCAACCTCAAATATTGAAAGATAACCCTGGCCCCTGCTGCCGAGATTGTTCTTCGGTACAACAACAAGCCTGTATAACCCCTCATCCAACGGCGTATCAGGAACAAACCTGAACCTGATATCATCCATCTCGACAATCTGACCAGATAAAGGCTGGGCAGAGCCTGTCCTGAACAACTGGACCTCGGCAGACTGCATGTCCAGACCAATGTCAGAATAAATCTTTCCGGATATGTACTCCACATAAGGCAGAATGCTGCTGTAGTCAGGGTCGATATACTCCACTGTCGGGCCGATATTATTGTATACCCCTGTGACAAAAGATGAAGCTGTGTTGGAGGCTTTGTCAATGACCTCTACCTTGACCTCGTTTGAGCCATGCTGGAGCACAGCCCAATAAGAAAATGCCCCGTCCTCTGCAGGTATTGGCTCCGGATTCTGCCTGAGATTGTTCACATAGATGTTTATGCGCGACATCCTCTCGACAGCACCCTCCACATATATCAAGGTCTCATTGGTCACAAAGCCCTGCTGTGGTGAATAAATGATAGGGCTGTCAACTTTTGTATCGACAGTAAAAGTGACTGTCTTTGAACCCGGCTCGAAAGTGCCTGACGGATCACTGCATGTCATCCTGAAAGAATAAGTGGCGTTCTCCTCCAGGGACACCTGCGTCGGCGACGATGAATCTCCGGAGACAAGGGTCTCATGATAGTAATGATCCTTCCTGAACGATGCTGCCATCCTCCCGGCCCCGGTGAATATCTTGCTGACATAATCAAAAATGAAAGCGAACACATTAGAATAATCGACCCTCTCTATCCCGCAGACGGTCTCCCTCCTCGTGATGCCGCTTATCTCCGGGGTGAGATCGTTCGTATACCTCTCCGGCGAGATATCATATATGTGTATCGGATAGAAAATATCAAGGTATATAACCAGCCTCTTGTTGCCTGAAACAAGACCGGCCTGATCCTCGCAGGAGATATAGAATGTATTATTGGTCCTGTCAACCATCTGGAATGGCCTGGAGATGTCCTCTGCCATGAATCCTGCGCCGAAGTTCATGAAATCAAACCTCATCTCACTGAAAGGGACATCTGCCCGGTCATATCGGCATCTGACAGGCTCTGATCCCACAACAGACATCTCAGTCTCGTTATACATGAACATTATGAAATATTTCTCTCCGGGGAGATCGTTCACAAGCTCCTTTGTATTGACTGAAAGATCCCATCCGACTATCCTTGGCGGCTTCTTATCAATCACAACATAGTCATAATCCACTGATTCATAGCCGAACTGGTCCACACAGATGAACTTAAGCTGGGTCGGTGTCTCCTTGTTCTCATTTGAAGGGAGCTCCTCAAGCTGTGAGTAATGCTTCCTAGAAAATGAAGCTGTCATATGGACAGTCTTCTCGGCACCTGACAGAGGAGTGTACACAAGAGTGCATGTGGCCGGCTCATCAGTCTCCACTGTAATCCTCGGAGCAGGATCAAAGCTGTGCCTTGGGGCCACAAAAGTGATGATAGGCCCTGTCTTGTCAAGGATGACATTGGCCCTGTGCGACCCCTTGTTACCGGCATCATCTATCGAGAATGCATCAACAACATGGAGTGTCTTGAGATCATCAATGGAATATGGGAGCAGAACATTGTCAAGGACAAATACTGCGTGCGCAGCAGAGACGTTTGTGACAATCTCGCTGATGTATGTCACGGTCCCTTCAGGGCTTGTTATGTTCACAATCAGGTCAGTATTAAGATCTGCTATCCCCTTTATCCTGACAGGGATATAATCAAGCGTATAATTGACCAGGCCGCCTTCTGCTGAATCACCCTCAACCACCACAAGACTCCCGTCCATCGGCTCTATCTTCGTGATCTCGACAGATGGTGCGACTGTGTCCACCTCGACATCGATCGACGCTGTCCTGTTGTTGCCGGCCTTGTCGAATGCTGTCGCAAAAATCCTCCTCGTGCCCTGCTCGAACTGCTCGATGAAACTGGTAATCGCCCTGAAGAAAGGGCCGTTCAGTGCGGCGTTCCGTGACTCCACATCCCCATGCACAAGGACCCTGTCATTCTCGTCCATGAAATAATCATAATAATCCCCATCCACACCGAAATTCTGTATCCTGTTAGTCCTCCCGATATTGTCAAGATACACCTCTGGCGCCACAGTATCCACAACAAACTCCTGGAAATAAACGCCGTTGCGCGAAGCCTCATTGTCGCTGAAAATCTCATGGGCCTCAATCCGCATAAGATAAAGACTGTCATAAAGCTGGTTCTCCTTCCATGGATTCGCATAGAATGTCCAGTCATCGATCCTGCTGAAGACAACACCTATAAGCTCATCCACGAGCACTATCCTCTCGATCGAAGCATAAGTCCTGTTCGTGAACTTGACCCTGAAAGTCGGGGTGACATCATCAGAATACCAGACATCACGGAACTGCGAGCCATTAAGCAAGACAATCTCAGGATTGTCGGGAACATCCGGATCTATCTCAAACATCCAATTATAGACGCCGAGATTACCCACCACATCATATGCAATCAGTGTCGCATTGTAGACATCGGTCACCCACCTGGACGGATCATAGGATATGTCGAATTTCCTATCGTCAATCCTCCTGCATTTCAGACCGCTCTGGCAACCGAAAGTCTGGTTGTTCAGCACAAGCTGGATCGATGACATCTTGACCGGAGAGAACAAATCCTCTATCTTAGCCGTCAGTTTCAGGCGCTTGCCGTTGATCACAGAACCGCCATAAGGCCGAACCTGATATATCTCCGGAGGGGTGATATCATTTATTATGGTCCTCCTGAGGGTCTTCCCCAGATTTCCGAGCTCATCAACAGCATACATCCCTATGGTGTTGTTGCCGACAAACAAATCAAGATAGTGCTCAAACCAGCCGGTAGGATAAGGCTCGGCATACGCCTTCACAAGAACACCTTCAGGTATCCCGGATTCCAGACCCGGCGAGATGAACAGGGTTGTTATCTGATTCCCCTCATCGAAAGATGAATCCATAATCTCATAACGTTCATAGGTGAGCCTCTTGTACGCGTCATTGTTATCGTGGAATTCCAGATAGTTCCCCTCAGCAAATTTTGAGGTGACATCATTATTCACGACAATTGACGCCGAACCCTCTGAATGATGGCCATAAAGATTGGAAGCGCCGACGGGGAGTGAGAGGCCTGCGGTATGTATACCATAGGAATAATGCTGGATGTCCGAAGGCCTCTTTATCCTGCCAGAGATAACTGACATGGTCAGGTTGATGAAGCTGTTAGGCTCGACAGGCTCTGTTATCCCTGTGATCCTCCTCTGCTCAACGGCCTCATATACAACTTCACCATCCAGATCGGGCTCCAGGATTATATCAGGCGCTTTTGTGTCAATCTCGAAATACCGGCCATCGACAATGCTCTCCTCTGTACCCTCAATCCCATCCTGACTCAATGCCTTTATCAGGAACTCTGTGTTGTTACCGGAAAGCCCGTCAAAATACTCGTTGTTGTAGACCCTCATGGCAAATGTGTAATTATTCCCTGACCCGGATATCGGAGTGAGATGCTTTGTGGTGAAAGACGATGTCTTCGGGGAGAACACAGAATACTGGAAGAGGCTGATGGAGTCCAACGGCTTATCAGCAAGCACATTCACATAATAATCCCTGTTCCTGCCGATCTTGGTCTGGCCGAGAGAATTGACAAAATCAGAATCGACGGTGATGTTGAACTTTGGTGGTATGGAGTCGATTATCCTGAACAGCACATATTCCTCACCCATATTCCCGAACTGGTCATATGCCCTGAAAACTGCATTGTACCATGCCGAGCCGAGCAGTGCCCTCCCCCCGACAATCTCCGGCTCATAAAGGAAGCTATAATAAGTCTTATTCCTGTACTGCCCGACCTCCAGGGTCTTGACCATATCAAATGTCCTGTCGAAGCTGCACTGACCGGGGGCCTGAGTGGTATTCAACACAGTATAATCCCCAACTGAACCAGAATCAAACCTTTGGGTGAAAACCAATGACTGGCCCTCGCTCAGGTTCAGGTCAGAAGGGTAATAAGGAACAAGACCAAAAGGCACAGAGAAATCCACAAATGGGCCGTAGCTGCCGTTGGCCAGGAGCTTCCTTGCAGTGATGAGAAGAGAATAGAACCCTGGCTCTACAGGATCAGACTTCCATGGTGTCACCAAGTAAGTCATGGAATCATCTGTCGTCGAGACAACACAATTCATGCAGAAGTCCTCCAAAACCATATCTGAGACATGGACCTCATCATCGAAATAGACGCTGAAGTAAGGGGTCTCATTGAGCATGTACATCGTACCATTGAACACATTGCCGCCGCCATAGGTAAGAATCGGCGTGTCAGGGTAAAGAGTATCGACTATGACCTGAGGCTCACCTGCCAGATCCTGGCACATAAGCCTGAGCTCCACCTTGGTCACATTGTATGTGTATTTGTAATCCTCGGCCTCTGTCCTGAAGAACAACGGGAAGCCATACTCCAGAACAGAGTCGCTGTCAGGATCATTGCCATTGTATGTATCAGTTATGGACATG
Source organism: Candidatus Woesearchaeota archaeon (assembly GCA_016928155.1). Taxonomy (NCBI): domain Archaea; kingdom Nanobdellati; phylum Candidatus Woesearchaeota; species Candidatus Woesearchaeota archaeon. Next base: position 82,291 of record JAFGLG010000009.1, read on the forward strand.
CCAGAGATATTCGGGGGGATAAGATCATTGAGTATGATGACATAATCAGAACCTGAGTTATTGAATATGTCAACTGCATTAGCCTGTATAAGATTTGGCCCAGGATAAAGCAGCACAGATGCATTGAAGCTTGAAGCATCATAGGCTGCTGTGTATGACGACAGGTTCTTCTCGCCGACGACAATGACATTCAAGTGATCAATAGATGGCTCGACATATGTGCCGAGAACATCCATAGCCTCCTGGGAATACAGCATCTGATCGAGCGGGTGGGTTATGTTCACAAGCGCGCTTAAAGTATCATTGACAAAGAAATGCCGCATCACAGAATTCGCATTCCCCAGCCTGTCCTCAGCATAGAAAGTGGCATTGTAATCCCCTATCGGGATAAGACCATGCTCAGCCGGCATGTAAACCACGCTGTACATGCCTTCATCCATTATCCCTGATGTGACATTGATCTCCGCCATGGGTATCGAAACATCGATAGGAGGATCCGAGGAATTCCTATTCCGGATTATCAGGGTGATGTTCCTCAGCTCATGTGTATAATTGGTATCAAAAACAAAAACAGAGAAATTAACAGGATAACCATACTCTGCACCGAGAGTCGGGCTGTCCGCAATCTTCTTCTTGCGATGGTCCGTTATCTCGGGCGTCTTGAAATCCGGGCCTTCCTGATCAAGTATGACAATTGCCTGGTCAAAGCCGCGGTTATTGGCTGCATCAATCGCTGTTGCCGTGATTATGTTCTCACCATTGAACAGCTCTGCCTGCTTCCTGAAACCCATCAGGTCATGATTGATCTCCGCGAGCGCAAAAAATGACCTCACGCCGTGCCTCTCCTCGACCTTTATCCACACATCCACAATATTCTCATCGTTGAATGAGCCGGTGACCCACTGCTGGGTGCTCCTTGTTATCGGCATCTCATAGACTGTGACATCCGGACCGGTCTTGTCGATCTTCATGGATCTGCAGATGACCTCCTCTGCTGTACCAGCAAGGTCAAATGACTGATAGCAAAGAGTGTAATCCCCTGAAGGCTGGGAGATAAAAACAGGATTGGCATATGCAGTGGAAGGCTCGCACCTTGATTCTCCATAACAGAAAAGGGTCTGCGCGCAGCCGAACTCGGGAGGCGGACCCTGATCAGTGTCAGAACAGTTGAAAATAACAGAAGGCTCCTTATAGAACCTTGATTCATCCAGCAGATTCCTGTAGGAATTCTCCTCCATAAACACAGCTGTCACAGGGGGCAGGCCATCAACAGTGAAAATCAGGTTGGAGACATCAAGGAGGCTGCCCAATCCGTTCTCACCATCCCTGCATTCGACATCAAACTCATAAGTCCCGCTGTCCAGATCATAGAGCGTCTCCTCATAATAGTAATGCCCTGCACCATCAGAGATGCCAAGACCCGCGAAGCCCCCATTGAAATTCTTCCAGGAACCATGCTGGGGGGCTGTCTGCATGTACCTGCAATAATCCTGCTCACCGTATGTCTTCATGAAAAGCCTGACTTCTGGCTGGACTGGCAGGGTCACATTATTGGGAGACTCGTCAAATATCAGATGGACACGGTCTATCTTCAGTATCTGCTCAATCGCACGGATATTACCATAATCATCAGAGCAGTTCAGGAAATAAGTGTAAGTGCCATCCTGCATATCAGGATATACAGTCTCGTATTGCTCATCAATATCAACCTCTGTTATGAAAAGATTCTGCCAGACATCAGAACCCTTCTTCAGCCGGTCAGTGCAGTAGACATGCTCGGATGCCTCAATCCCGATCGACAGGTTGGAAGTGAACTCATCTGCGGAACTGTTGATGACAGTGTATGTGACATCAATAGCGGGAATTATAGTATCGACAAAAATAGATTTTATATTCAGGTCCTCGACATTCTTATGCTTGTCTATTGAATAGAACCTGAGCTCTATGTCCCCCTCAAAATTCTCCAGCGGATATTCCAGGTTAGGCAGGCTTATTGAAGTCTTGCAGGTAGAAGGATCAGATGAATTGGCACAATCCATAACGATCTCATTTGTAGGACAGCAAGGAGGGAATCCTGTCCCGTTGATGCAATAAAAGCTCTTATCTGAATCGACATCAGGCAAGAACTCCAAGGTGGTGCCGGTAGAGATGATGAACATCGGCATATTTGTCAGGATGGTCGCAGGAGGAGTCTGGTCATCACGGCAAGCGATGCCTTCAGGAGTATCATCGGCAACACAATCCCTGCCATCAAGGTCATTGCCGTCCTTCACGCAAATGCCTTCTCCGGTAGTGCCTATTATCCACCTGCACCTGCCAAGCCCGCATGCATCATCACTGAGGATGTTCTCCGGGCTTGTCCTGCATACAGGATCAGGCACATCAAAACCCTGCATACCGAGGCCCTCACAGGCAATCCTGTCAGAATACTGCTCACACTGCTTGGTCGAATCACATGAATAGCATTGGGTCTCGTCCTCATTGGAATAGCACTTGCCGAGCAATGAACATACCCCTGGAGTGCAATGTGTGTTCTCAAAAGGAGGCTTATCAGGACCGCAAAGCCCGCACTTATTGCCATCATAACCCGGCTCATAACAGATGCCTTTGCCCAACTCACCGAAATAATCCACAAACTGGGCCCATTCACACCCTTTCCCGTTGCCAGCCACACAATTATTGGTTGTGCATGCATATTCAGACCTGTAATCATAGCATGAATGCGGCATCCTGCAATCCATGCAGGCATCAACAGATGTCTGCGAGACATCATAATAGCAGTACATGTGCTCCGGCGGATTTGCCGAATTATTGTATTCACAGGTCAGGCTGTCATACTCAAGATCATAATACAATCCGAAGAGATTATAGTACTCGCCGAGGTTCTCGCAATAACCGAAAGCCATCTCGCACCAGGTCAAATTATCAAGCTCAAGACAGAAAGCATCATTGCTCCCAAGCATCTCCCTGCAATCCCCGCCAGAAGAGAAGTTAGTGCCATTCCAGGCAGCCATCTGGTTCATCTCATTGCAGCGAGCACGGATGTACTTGAGCTCTGCGCCAGGCTGCGGCTCCTCGATGTCATCCATGCAGAACTCTGTCTCCTCAAGCATATCCTCACACTGATGATCTCCGGGGCTGGCACCTATCCTGTTGCTCTCATTAACATCCATATTATGGCTGAAGACAACAAGGAAATAAGAGTAAGGGATATCCCAATGCACATCATAATCAATATAATTTCTCTTCTCTTTTGTGAGCCTGGTCAGAGGGAGGCCATCCTTGAAAAGATAGAACTCCTTGACATTCTCAGGACATGACTGGTTCCAGGTGAATTCCAGAAGCTCCTCACCCCTGGTCCAGTGCACCCCAAGCTGAGGAGGGGGGATGCCGAACATGCAGCTTGTGTTCACAGGCACCATCGTGAAATTCCTCTCAGTGACCTGATTCGAAATGATGTTTACTGACTGGTTAATATTCTCAAAAAGATGCTTCTTGATGACAACATCATACTCCCCCGGGCTTACGCCGCCTATCGTGAAATAGCCTTCAACATTTGTATAAGTTGAAAACTCATAACTGCCATAAAGCTTGACATAAGCCTCCTCTATCGGCGACCCTGAGCTGTTAAGCACATAACCCCTGAACAAGCCACCGGCAACACACATCTGGGTCTGGTAATTCGCGCCGCAGCAATAGCCTGCTGCAGTGTTCACATTTATGTACTCGTCGCCGCAATAGCAGTATGGGCCGCTCAGACCGGAAATGTTCGTCCTCGAGACAGGAAGATTCGTGGCATTGCCGTTAAGGCATGGAGGTATCGGCTCGCAAGGCACGTCACAGCAGCCGAAATCAGAGCCCTGATACTGCACATTCTGGCAGTCAAGCGGCAGGCCATAATACTCACCACCTGCACCGCTGCACTGATAGCCGAAGACACAGCACTGGCCAAGCATGTCAAGACAAGTCTGCGCGCACCTGCACTGGCCCTCAATGCAGTAACCTTCACACGGGGCGCCATTGAGATAAGTCGGATCGCACTCCTCGCCATCATCAATATCGCTGTTGCCGCAAAGCTCAGAAGACGGAGTCCTGACAAGCTGGAAATCCAGCTGATTCTGCATCCCTGCAATGACCATCTTCTGCAGGACATTGCTATTGTATCCGGGAGCAGTCGCAGTGAATACCTTAAGGCCCTGCTGAACATTCGTGATGACATACTGTCCATTCCCCCCAGTATAGGCATTGGGAAGACCTTCTGTAAAAATAGTGGCGCCAACAGGCATACCTGTCTCGAAATCAGTGACATTACCGAAGACTATGCCCATATCTGTCGCAATCGTCAAAACCAAAGTGACATCAGCAGCGGCATTCTGCGAGATGGTGACTGTACTGGATACAGGGGCATAACCCTGGGCATATGCAGTGACCTCATGCTGGCCGACAGGTATTCTTGGAATGCTGAAAGCACCGGTGCTTGAGCTGGGTATAGCCGCCTTGTCAGCAATCCTCACTTCCCTATTCGTGGCCGTGATCACCGAATTGCCAGGACCGAACATGTGGCCTGTCAGGTTTCCTGTGGCAGCAGGAGCGCCTATATCGCAGACATCAACACAGGCCTCATTAGGAAAAAATATCGTGCCATCAAAAGGGCTCGGGGGGACAATGATGCAATTATTCCTGTTTATCGAATCACGGCAATCCTGCACCTGATTCTGGGCGACATAGGCACAGCAGCCAGTTGTGCAGGGATTAGGAACGATATCAATCATAGAACATGAAAAAGAATCCTCGTCATAGTAGACAAAACCATTGGGAGGGGGACAGTCGCTGTGGGTCTCTGTTTTGCATGAATCAACGCAGCAGCCTATCTGATTGCAGATCTCAGTCTGATCGCATGGGCTGTCAGGATCATACTGCTCAGGGGTGCATGAGCCGCCAGGACAGCATTGCTCATAAGTTATATGATCAGGGACAGTCTTGCAGAAAAGCGAAGAGGTCTGCTTGAAACAACAGCCCCTCAATGACTGGGCCTCAACAGGAGAATAAGAGATGAGCAGATTAAAAAGTAACATAAGTACTATAAGAACTATCAAATACCTCTTTTTCATCTATTCACCATATTGGCCGGCAAGGCCATCAAATATGAAAATAAAGCTAAAGGCTATTTAAAAAGGTTTTGATTTTGACATGATCAGAGAAAAACAGGCAGAAAGTCTTAAACCATTCAATAATAGCTTTTTAAGGCTTATGTATTACAATAATCTCTCACGCTTGGATCAGGATTCCAATCACAACCATTGGCACACTCCGGCTGGCAGACATAGGCATAATTGCATTTCCCGTTGCCCCTGCATGATCCTTTGCACAGATATGACCCTCCATTGCTGTAAACCCCATTAGGGCCTGAAGAGCATTTCAATTGTGAACCACATTCAACATTATCAGACAGAGAAGTGTTCACACAGTGATCAACACCATAAGTGCAACGATTGCATAACGGATGCTGGCCGGGCTCATCAGCGCATTCCTCAATCAATACAAAATCCTCAACAACATCTCCAGTGCAGGTGTTGCCCCGAGTACCATCACATTCCCTTGTAAAGGTCCTCTTGTAGACTGCATTTTCTGGACCTGATGGGGGAGGCCTGTTCTGGTCAGGCAGGGGATCATGGTTTGCCCAACCCTGGTTTTTTACAGGATCCTTTATCCGACAACCATAGTCGACAAGCTCAAAGCAGAGCTTCGAATCATCAGAAAGGGTGAAATCATCCTCACAGCAGGTATGATTCGCCTGATAAGGATTCGGCTGATTAGAATATGATAAGAAAGCAAGATTGTTGAATGGATAAGAAGGAGAAGTGCTCCTGTGAGGAAGACATTCCATAACTTCCAGATTAAGCCTCTGCTCGCCGATCACAGAAGGGGCTCCGGTGTCCCTCGCCCTTGCAATGATCGTGTGATTCTTGACGGGCGAAAAAAAAAAATTATAATCTATACCATGATACGATGTGTAATAGTTCCTGAGACCGCCGACCTCGTTGATTGTCCATGGGATGAACTGCTCCTCCACAGTGCTCCAGTCAATGGTGAACGGCTGGGTTATGTCCATCCAAGAGAATTCAAGGGCACCTTTCGCATAGGTGTCGGCAGTGTTGCTTGCATTGAAGAGATAAGGATCCTCAGGAGAGGCATAATTATCATTGATATCAGCATAGAGATTAGAGCCCTTCACATTCAGCCTCGGCTTGTCGTCGACAAAAATCCTTACATTCTGGAAATCCCTGTTGCCGGCAGCATCTGTCACTGTTATCGTGACCTCATGGGGGCCGATGTCGCTCCCTGTGGGGACGTATGAAGCGCATCTTGACTTGTCGATGACGCCAGTGACCGGGTTCCTGCAATTCTCACCGCTGTTAGCGTAGAGGACTGAACTCTCCCAGACAGCATCAAGCCAGCCGGTATATGAATATCTTATTTCGTCGTCATCAGGATCAAAAGCCAGCGGCGCCAGGATTATCGGCTCATCCTGGGCAACATATACATCATAATTCTTGGGATCAGGATTAGCCTCCTTCTTTGTGAAATAATCCAGCGCCGGAGGCCTGTTCCTGACAGCAAAGCTGAACTGATAGACATCACCCCTGAATCTCGAGAACGAATCATTGATTATTATTATTGAATCAAGCGTCTCCGGATCCACAAATTTCATCACAGAAATGCCATTAATCTCCTTCTCATTGGCCATATCAAGGATGCCGTTCCGGATATCATAAGTGACATCATTGATCTCAGCATCGACTGCCGGCCTGACCAGATCCTGGAAGATGTGGAAAAGCCTCACATCCTCATCGGCGGTGAACTCCCGCAGCTCAGCCTCCTTGCCTTCCATCTCGACCCTCAGCGGGAAAATCAACCTGAAAAGCACATCCTTATGGCCGAAAGACACCTTGACATTCATTATTCCTGGCGAGATGTCATAGCCCAGCGACTCGGAAAAGTAAGAGAAGTTTATGCACGACTGCGTCCTGTTCAGGACATAATGCTCCATCTGCTCCTGGATGGAATAGCCATCGCACTTGATGCAGCGGCAGTCATAATCAAGGCCTGTGAGATTGCTGAACTTGCACATCTCAGGGAAAACAGACTTCTGGGGCTCGCCCTTGGAACCGAAAAGATACTGGTCCATGGTATGATCATAAGACCTGAAGCACTGCTCGCCTGTCCACGCCGGAACACTGCTGTGGGCATAACATGGGTAATAAGGAGGTGAGGAGACAAGATAAGCGCTCGGGCTGTAAACCTGATATGCTATTGACCTGTTGTCGAACATAAGGTATGGGATATCCCAGTCGACAAGAGAGCCTTCCACGCTGTGGATGAAGCCTCCCCTGCTGACCATGTCGAGCGCTTCCTGGCTTGCCTTAGACAGGCATGAATCCACATAATATTTCAACGAAGCCAGCTGTGTGCCTGAAGCGAGGATATCGCTCTGCTGCTCCCCGAGACCGGTGCCGCGGCTCTTTATGAAGAAAATGAGCGAGAATGCTATGACAACAACAATACCCAACACAATGAAAAGAGTTATCTGGGCCTTACGGGTCCTACTCTGTCGTGTAGTCATCTTCTTTACCATATTCAGGCCTCAGCTTGTTTGTGAGTTCATACCAGTAAGAGAACAGATTATTCTCGTCCATAGAAGAGATGTAATACGCATTGTTCTTCTTCTCACATGAGAAGGGCTGCGTGATGTTCAATGAATCGCAGAGATTGACCTCTGTGCCGTGGACTTCCATGATTATGAAAGTCCTGTCCATCCACTGGTCAGGATCCTCCAGAGAAAAACGATCATAGACAGTCTCATAAACAGCCATTATCCTGACACCATCCGGATTATATGCCATGTAAATCTTGTCAAAATCCTTTGTCATGTTCAGGAACCCCTTCTCCAGCGAAGTGCCGAGCATGGGGTCCTTAGGCACAACAATCCTTATCAGATCAAACCACAGCCTCTTGATCGTGGACTTGAAGATGTCCCAGAAATCAACACTGCCCGGGCTCGCTCCATCCTTTGATGCAAGTATGAGCTGATACTCCCCATTATACCACACATCAGCCACCCCGTTGCTGGAATAGCTCCCGCACTTATTGAATGACTCCCCTGTGCCAGAGCAGCTCGTGTTGGCTATATTGAAGACATCAGTGAACCACTCTGAGGAATTCTCAAGAACACCATTCAGGCTGGTGCCGAACATCACCTTGCTGGCCTGCTCGCCCGGCTCCTCCTTCTCATTGAACCCGTATTTCAGGATGCAGACCCTGTTTGCGCAGGGGACATCGGTTGTCGCATAACGGCAGCCTGAACTCGAGCTGAAATAATAATCAGCCCAGATGGGCTTGTCAAGGACACCATAAAGATAAAAATTTACGGCCATGTCATAATCATCACAGTAGAGCGTAAAGGGCTTCGAAGAATAACCCCCGAGAGCATCAAGCATCGACAGAGCCACATACTTTGTCCTGGTTGTCCAGTTCCCCTTCTCGCAGACGTAATCCTTCTCAGTGCCATGGATTATGTCATATACATAAGATGTATCATTAAGGCAGGAAGGGGTCTTTGACCCATTATAATATGCGAGAACAGACAAATCCTCGAACTGGGCATTGTCCATGTCAGGCAAGACAAGGCACTGTGTGGGATCAGGACAATATCCCTCCAGCTTGTAATCCCAGGTGTATTTTGGCTCAGAAGTAGTCCAGTTGCCATTAATGCACCTGTATCCATGCTGGGGCAGGTCCTGATTATATTTCATGTTCCTGACACACATTGAGCCGTTCCAGCACTCCATCTGGGCGCAGCACTCAGCCCTCTGATGTGGCTCCTCCTCAGGTATCCATGCAATGAATTTCAGTGTCTTGTTAAGATCATCATGGGTCTTCCATATCTCCTGATAAGAGCAGTACCACTGCCCCATCTTCTCGCAGTAAGGCTTGTCCTCGACAAGATAACCGCTGCTGAGGGAATCCTTGACATCAAGAAGATCATCATTCCTGTCCACAAGCTCACCGCTCAGGTTACAGCCGAATGACTCGTCAAACTCATGGCCGAAGAAATCAATCAGCTCGGTGAAAGAACCATTATAAGGCTTGTTCGGGTCCTTCGCCTCTGTGTGATAGCTGAAAGGGGGCTTTGAATAGGGATTATCATTATAACCTGACCTTATGTAATCATTGCCTATTGCGCAGCCATAGAAGCTGCCATTGAGGTTGATGACCTCCCTGATCTCGCTCTCAATCTCCTCGCCATCATCGCTCGCAGTGCAGACAACTGATTCATCATGGTTCACCTTTGTGGAATCCCAGCAGCCGACAGCCTTGTCATCTGCATACAGGGTGTCCTCGATGAAAAAGCGGATGTCCTCCTCATCATCAGGATTGTTCGGGTCGAGGTCTTCCTCATCAAAGGCCTCACCCCAGTCAAACCAGTCATTTATGTCATCATTATAGACCTCATTATCATCGCATGGCTCGCCGCAACAATGCTGGCCTGTCCAGCCATCACCATGGCTGTTGCAGGCAGGCTCGTCACCGAGGAAATCAATGTCATCATACCACATCGCATCGGAGGCACAATACCAGCATTCCACTATGCCTGTGGAATTGTCCTCCCTGAGATTCTGCGTCGATCCCACATAAGCAGGAGTATCCCTCCCCATCCCTGCCTGGTCATAGCTATAGCTCTGATTGCCCTGGCATTCAGAGATTGTGCCGTTAATCTGGGATGTGTCACCTGTAGGCAGATAACAGAGATACTGGTGTGGACCAAGCTCAGCATCAGCATCAATATCCTCTAATATGTGATTCATCTCCTCAGAATCTGCGATGGTCTCGAACCACCTGGACCTCTCACATTCCACAAAAGATGAACCTCTCGAAAGGAACTCATTATCAGTATCAATGCACACAAAAGTGAAGATATCCCCGGCGGTGCTGGAATTCGAATTCGTTACCTTATTGCTGTTTTCTGTATCGCAGAATGATGCAACTGTGTGGAAGCCGCAGTCACCATCGCTATCACTGCCATCATCGCTATCATAGTAGAAAGGATAGACATCATCACCGCAGCAATATGGATACCCGCCACCTTTCGCAGCCATGTGGTCAGAGACAGCATGGCCTGTTATTGAAGACATGCCATGGCCATCATCAGGGGAATAATCCTGAGCATCACCCCCTGAGAAAAACTGCGGCATACTGATGGAAGAGAGGCGCACAGAGAAACCTGTGATGAGATTCGAGGATGCTGATGCGAACCTTGAGATGAAATCTCTTATATCTGACTTCGGGGGAGATGTTATTATAATCGGCGTTTTATCAATGGACATAGGGGAACTTCCACCTGGATCAAAATATTCACATTGGCCATCATCACAATAATCCTCCTCTTCACAATCATCATCATCCTGACAGCCACAAAGGTTTGATGTAGTGTTGCACCAGTGACCTGAGTATGCATTTGAACAATCACCATCATTTGTACAGCGGCATTTTCCATCCTTGCACAACCCTGACAAGCAATCTGCAGGTGCATTGCAATCATACCCATAACCCCTCGGCCCGCCTGAATCATCAAAGACACACTTGCCGATAATAGAACAGATATCGCCGCCGCCAAGATGTTCAGCACATCCTGGTTTTTCCAGACATTCTTCACAATCATCATAATCAGCACATCCGCAGAAACTGCCGCCTGCGGTTGCGACACATCTCTTGGATTTGCAGTCAGTGCATTCAGTGCATGGGTCCCCGACCTCGCCCGGGTCTGTCACTTTTTCACACTTGCCTGTGCAGTCATTGCAGACAAGATCGCAATCAGGATCATTTCCTGGACAGCATTCCTCATCCACCATGCATTCAGGATCGCTCACAGTAATGCCCGGACCTGCCCAGTTGAAATTCCCGTCAGAGTACCTGTCAAAGAACTCGCAGAAACCAGAGCAGCCATCAGGGTCAACATTTATCCTATCAAGGCCCTCGTCGCCATAACAGCCATTAGGACAAGAATAAGTATAAACCTTGTAAGTCGGAGCATCTGGATTGTTACAGCTGCTGTCGTAATAAGAACCATTGTAGAACCACCAACCCATGGCCTTCTCTGAACAGTAATCATTATATCGACAAATGTCAGGCATCTCACCCGGATCCCAATTATCCTCATGACAATTAGCACCAGGATCACACCAGTACTGGGAGCCTGCTATGCAGGCATCATGCATTGTATCGAAATCAATCTCAGCCAAAGACTGCCTGAGATAATTATGCCCATCCCTGGGCTGGTCATTCGTGACAGTCATTTCAAGGAAAAGCTCACCCTCCTCCGATATGCAGTCATAAAAAGGTCCATCATATCTTATTATATCCTCATTCTTGATGCCAGTTGTCAAGTAAAGAGTCGACGGAACTGTCTTCTCACCCAGGAATTCGTTATATGATTTCTGGTTGACAATCTCATCCATCTTGTATGAGGAAAAAGTCTGAGAGGCAATTTTGCAGAAAACCTCATCCCTATCCTCATCATCAGGGACAAGGACAAGATTAATCTCGGCAATCCCATCATCTTTATTAGGGTCTAACCAACCCTGCGGATCATCATCCTCATCGCTGATGCCTTTACATTGGGGCTCTTTGCAGTAATCAATATTGCAGTAAGCCTCAAGATAATCATAGGTCATGTAACACAGGAAAAGATATCTAAGCCCGCTATTTATCCTTATTATGCGAAAAACATGACTTCCTTCGGCATTCTCATAATCTTCACCCATAGGTGCCATGGCATCTTCCAAATTATTGCATTCAAAATTATTGTCATCAGTGTACACCATAATGATATCATTTATGGGCTTATCAGTATCCTCGGTAGCAACAATCGCCTCGCTATATTTTTTCTTCTTAAAATGAATATACTTATCCTGGCCCTGGAAAATTCTTATGCCTCCAGAAGCGGTGTTAGAGAGTGAGAGGTCTGTTATGACCTGACTATCCGGATCCGTAATAAGCTCTTTCTTGATGCAAAGACGGTTGCAGTGGGCGTGTTCATCCTCGGCGCCTTCATCACCGTGTGGTATACAGGCCTCACCTGCAGCAAAATATCCAGCAGGACAAGAATAAGATCCGCCTCCGAAGAAAACACCAAGGTCCTCATACCTATTGAAAATCTGATTTTTCACTATAATATCTGTCACAGCCATGGGGGCCTCATTCTTGCACTGGATAAGATCCGCTCCGAGAATATCAGGAAGAGAAGCCAAGCTAACAAGCAGAAAAACTAACAAAAAGCCTCTTTTTTTCAAGTGCACTATTCATCTACCCCATATCAGGACATTTAAAAACAGCTTTATAAATATTTCGTTAAGAAAACATCAAATCCGGCAAATCTTTATATAGACAGGCGGGTACCGAAAAAAAGGGAAAAAATGGGGGATATCGGACTTTTCATACCATGCATAATCTATCTTGGAGCCATAACCACTTACACAGACCATAAATACAAAAAGATACTCAACAAACATATCGTCTGGGCACTCATCTATGCTGCAGCCATCTATCTGATCCTCGCCTTCAGCCATATCCTGACAGATTTTACCACAACAGCAATCTATCTGACAACAGGCGCGGCCATGTCATTCATGATATGGTATCTAGGATACTGGGGCGCAGGAGATGCAAAACTGTTCATAGCATATACAGCGCTTGTTCCTGCAAACACCTATCCGCTGCACAATGAATATGGGTGGATATATCTCCTGGCAGGAATATTCTCTGTGGGATTCATACTCCTAGCATTAAAAGCAACTATCAAAAGCCTCAAAAAGCCCAAAGAAACAGCAAAAATGCTCATCAGATATGCAAAGGAGAGAATGCCCACAGCAATACTCGGGATATTCAGCATATCTTGGGCATTGGAGGGTATATTCAAATTGATTGGGGCGAGCCCAGGTTTCATGCTTAATTTTGCAGCAACATATGCTGCCTATGCTGCGTTGGGATATGCATTCAAGGACAAGAAAAAATATCCTCTCATAATATTCGGGGCAATAGCAGCAATCAGGCTAATCACAGACTTCAGCAGCATGAACATGGATGTCCTCTACGGACTGCTCAAATATCTCATACTGTTCCTTATAATAGGATTCACAGTCAGCGGGACACAGCCGAAAAAAGCCAGGATAGACCAACTCGAAGCCGGGATGGTGCTTGCGGAGACGATATACAAGGACAAAGAAGGATACAAAAGATGCCAGATAAGCGATCAGCATCTCAAGAACAGGGAATTCGTCATAGATTATGAGAAAAACAAGCTTGATGAGAATGATGTGATGAAACTGAGAAAATTATATAAGACAAAAGGTTTCCCATTCAGGCATCTGAGGATAAAGAAAATGCAGGCATTCGCAGCATTCATGTTCCTCGGGGTGATGATCATAATAATTGCAACCATGATATAAACAATACTTGCGAGGTCTGTGACATGATGGAAACAAACAGGACAAACATAACTGTGGACAGGGAAAAAGGAAGAGCGATTATCAAGGTGAATGCCCAGATATACAACAAGGATATTGTTCTGAATGCAGCTTATGTGTTCCTCGACAAGCATTATGTCCTGATAGACGGGAATCCTGAAGATGAGATAAGCGTGGAGCTGATCCCGAAAGACGGCAGCGACCCTGAAAAAGCGGCACTGGAATTCAGCAATGAGCTCGTCAATTACGCAGAATACCACGCCCAGCAAGAGAGGAACAAAAGCATAAGGGACATGATAGTCCACAGAGCCCTCTACGGCAAGCAGGAACAGGCAAAAAATGAGCAGCAATGAAATCATCTTCTCCCTGAACACAGGATTCTACAGCAAGGACAGCATAAAGGAGACGATAGACGCTTTCTCACAATTCGGGAAATTCACAATGACAGAAACGCAGGACAGGATCATGATAAGATTCGAACCCTGCGAAGGGCTAGATGAAGGAACAATAATGAAGGTGGAAAATGAATTCAGGAACCATGCGCTCGCATCAGGATCCTAGAGCAGGGCGCATCCCAAACAGCTACAGGACAAGGAAGATAGGCGACAGATACCTGCTGACCACAGAACACGGGCAATGGGTGATGCTCACAGAGAAGGACTTCAGGGCCATGAGAGTGGGGAAAGAACCTGAAGATATACACAAAGCGCTCTATGAAAAAGGAATACTTATCGACGAGGGTAATATCGAGAGGATAACCGACCACTACAGGCAGAAGAGCAAGTTCCTGTTCAACGGCACATCACTGCATATACTCGTAGTCACAGAAAGCTGCAACAACCGGTGCGCTTACTGCCATGCCTCTGCAAAGGCAGGCCGAGAGCTCAATATGGATAGGGATATCGCAAAAAAGACAGTCGATTTCATTTTCCAGAGCCCTACCAGGATGATGAATGTCGAGTTCCAAGGAGGGGAGACGCTGATGAACTTCGAAACAATAAAGTTCATCGTAGAATATTCTGAAGAAAAGAACAAAAAAGCAGGGAAAAAAATTGAATATTCAATAGTGTCAAACCTCAATACACTCAATGATGGGATTATCGACTACTGCAAGAGGCATGATGTCAACATATGCACATCCCTCGACGGGCCGAAGGAGATACATGACTGCAACAGAAGATGCCTGATTGCAGAGAGCAGCTATGAGAGGACCACCCAGGGCATGAAAAGGCTGACAGAAAAAGGCTTCAAGCCGGGTGCTCTCACAACAGTCACACGGAAATCACTGAATGACCCAAAAGGGATAATTGACGAGTATGTCAAACAGGGGAAAAAAAGCATACATCTGAGGAATGTCAACAAGCTCGGATATGCAGCCCGAGTCTGGGAAGATGTCGGGTACAGTGCAGAGGAATTCATAGAGTTCTGGAAAAAAGGCATGGATTATATCCTCGAACTCAACAAAAAGGGAACACTCATGACGGAAAGGATCGTGATGATATTCCTTAAGAAAATCTTCACAAACTCAGACCCCAATTACCTTGATATAAGAAGCCCGTGCGGCGCAGTCATAGGAATGATGTCATACGGGATCAACGGGGACATATATTCATGCGACGAGGGAAGGATGATATCAGAGCCACTGTTCAGGATAGGGAATGTAAAAAAAGATGCATATGATGGAATAATCAAGGCAAAAACCACAGCATCACTGATATCCGCATCACTGACTGACACAAAGTTCTGCGACACGTGCGCATACAAACCATACTGCGGGATATGCCCTGTGCTCCTGTATGCAAAGGACAACACACTCATAGGCAAGATCACAGCATCAGACAAATGCAAGATACAGATGGCACAGCTTGATTACATCTTCGATAAGCTGGCAAATGACAAAAAGGCATCAGAGATATTCATTGGATGGCTGGACACTGAATACAAAGGAAAAGATTTAAATAAGCATGAGGCTTAGTGAGGACATGACAGATTTCCCAAAGATACATAAAAAACTATGCGCATTCCTCAAAGATGAGGATGGAAGGGTCCCTAAAGAGACAATAGTGAAGATAGGAAAAGTGATGGTCGTGATTGGGATCGGACTAATCACCCAGCCAGAGGTTACAGCAGGCAATACCCACTACAATGAGTGGAAGCTCGAAGACACATATGCCCACCAGAATATGCTCTCTCTTGACATGCTGCAGGGATGCGATTCGGCAAACATAACAGGATCACATTCACACAACTCCCAGCCTGATGTTGACCATTTGAACAGATACTCTGACAGCCATGGCAACGGCGGATGGTTTTAGAATATACAAATACAATGAGACCATTAATTGCACTCACTCAAAAGCCAGGGTATATGACGTCCAACACACATCTAAGAAATGGATTCAGCCTAGATGAACTAGGAGAATCAAGCTTGCCAAACAAACACAGAATAAACAACCTGAATGATAAAAGTAAACTGCCTGATACAGTTACTATCAAACATATTGAAGACGGCATAAGGAAAGAATTCAAGTATGATCTGAACATACTAAATGATCTTTCTTCAAGAAAAGATATCAAAACCATGAAAGTTAAAGATATCCCCACTAATATCCATATCGCGCAGACTAACCTGACATTGAGACAATGGCTTGAACATCCATATGGATTACATAAGATAAGGATGGAATTGTGCGACTTAAACTACCCCATCTATACACTGAATGATGCCAGAATCGGATTCAGGGTACTGGATGGATATCATAGGGTGGCAAAAGCATTAACACAGGACATCAAGACAATAAAGTGCATCGAGTTCACCTCGCTGGAGGAGATAGAACCTGCACTGACCGACTGAAAGAGTGAACAGCGATCAGCCGATCTTCAGAATTCTTGAGAGTGCAGATAGGTCAGAGGGATTCCTCATGCCATACGGCGTTCTGGCAAATGATGCCAATCCCATCCTGAACCTATATTTCCTGGCAAGCCTTGATATCATCATTATCCTGCCGATCTTCCTCGCTGCAAAAATCGGGTTCGATGAGATCAGGCCATGCAATGATATCCAGACAGCATGCTCTCGGTCGTGAAGGAGCTTTGCCAAGACATGGTTAAGGCCGCAGTTCCTGTGATGGATGAAATCCTTATTAGGGCTCGCCTCGAAGTCGAAGAAATTTAGGTGGCGGAACTTCTCAAGGAACATGCGATTCGGCTCAGCTGAACCGATGAACTGCATCCTCTGATCCCTTGAGGGATTCCCTGCAAGAACTGCAGTGCTGATGGATATGCCCTTGTCATGGACTGGCTGCGGCTTCGCGCCCTGCGGGTACAAGAAAGTAAGCGAATCATAGCCGAGCAATCCGGCCATAGCGATGAATTCCTTCTCATTCCCATCTGGCATCACAATATCTTGCATCAAGCAAGCCTTGAGCAGAATGGATTTAAATATATGGTCTAAAATAATAATTTTCAATATTGTAATCAATCTAAAACAGAAAGATTTAAATATTCCTATTTGGAATATTTTTGATAATTATATTTTAGCAAAAATTATATTATGCTAAAATAGTATATTATAATATATTCAATTATGGAATATAAATAACAGATCAAATAACCATATCAAGAGCTGCGGGCATGAAGGAGGACACGACAAGACTAATCCTGCTTGGGATCCTGAACAGGCAAGCCATGTCAGGGTATGACATCAAGAAGACCCTGAAAGCACACGGCCACATGATAGACCTGTCATTCTCGACATTATACAGCTCAATGAAAAAGCTTGAGAAAGAGGGCCTGATAACAAGGTTCAAGGAAGTGGAGAGCAACAGGCCAACAAAACTGATATACAGTATCAATCCAAAAGGGAAAGAAGAGCTGGAGAGCGCCATAATAAGGACATTCTCGAGGCCGGGCATGCCGGAAGAAGAGTTCAATGCTGCACTGTACTTCTCAGAAATCATCAGCCCAAAAGAACTGAAGAACGCCTTGGAACACAGGCATGGAGAGCTCAAGAAGATGAAAGAGACAATCGACAGATGCTGCCATAAGGGCAAAGGCATCGGACTGCTGCACGAAAGGGCACTGATACACCTGAAAGCAGAGGAGCAATGGATAATAAAGGCAAAGGGGCAACTAAAATGAAGAACACAAAACCCATAATAGAACTGAAAAATGTCTGGAAAACATTCACGATGGGGGAAAACCAAGTGCATGCGCTCAGAGGGATAAACCTCAAGGTGATGCCAGGAGAATTCGTGGCAATAAAGGGGCCGAGCGGATCAGGAAAAAGCACTGCAATGAACCTTGTCGGAGCGCTTGATGTCCCGACAAGAGGGACTGTGCTGCTCGAAGGCGATGACATATCAGAGATGGAAGAGAGCGACCTTGCACAGATAAGGGGGAAGAAGATAGGATTCATATTCCAGAAATTCAACCTGATATCGACCCTCACAGCACTGGAGAATGTGATGCTGCCGATGACATTCCAGGGCACACCAAAAGAAGAAAGGGTGAAGAAGGCCACAAAGCTCCTCGAGATGGTAGGACTCGGAGACAGGACAGACCACAAGCCAGGGGAGCTCTCAGGGGGACAGAACCAAAGAGTCGCAATAGCAAGAGCCCTCGTCAATAACCCTGATGTCATACTCGCGGACGAACCAACAGGGAACCTTGACTCAAGAAGCGGAGAAAATGTGCTCAGCTTCCTTGAAGAGCTACATGACAAACAGAACAAGACCATAGTCATGGTCACCCATGATGATGAACTGGCAGAATATGCAGAGAGGATAGAATACCTCAGGGACGGAACCATAATATCGACAACAAAAGGAAAAAACCATGCCA
Source organism: Candidatus Woesearchaeota archaeon (assembly GCA_016928155.1). Taxonomy (NCBI): domain Archaea; kingdom Nanobdellati; phylum Candidatus Woesearchaeota; species Candidatus Woesearchaeota archaeon. The sequence goes on from JAFGLG010000009.1 coordinate 100,656, forward strand.
GAGGACACAACTCAAAATCAAAGAAAAAGGTGAGAAAATGAAAAAACTGTTCGTATATGCAATGATTTCGATGGTGCTGATCGCATCAGCACTCGCCCTGACTGCAGGCACAGACCTGGAACTGAGGGATAAGGCAGACTGGGATGAAACCCCGGTAGTGCAGAAATTCGTCAACCAGGACCCTGACCCAGCAGAACCAGGACAATATGTGGAACTGAGATGGAAGATCGAGAACAATGGGGATGAGACTGCAAATAATGTGATAGTCGAGCTTATCCCGGAATACCCATTCAGCCTCGACCCCAACCAGGAAGCGGTGCAGAGGATCGGATCACTGACTGCAGGACAGAATACGAGAGATGCAGTGATAGTGAAGTACAAAGTGAGGGTCGACAAGGATGCAGTTGAAGGAGACAATGAGATAAGGCTGAGATACAGGTGGGGAAGCTATGAATGGATAGAAGAAGAATTCGCTGTCGCAGTCCAGACCAGAGACGCAAGCCTGAGCATCGAGAAAATCGAGACATACCCGCAAAACCTGGTGCCAGGAAAGACAGCAAACATTAAGATACATGTGAAGAACCTGGCTGACTCAGTGATCAAGGATGTCACACTGAAGCTGGACCTCGCACTCTCGACTGTGACTATGGCTACCGGCGAAACAGGCAATGCAGCATACAGCGACCTGCTCCCGTTCGCGCCAGTGAACTCAGCAACAGAGAAGAGGATAAGATATGTCAATCCAGGAGAAACAGCGATATTCGAGTATGAGATAATAGCCTACCCTGATGCAGAATCAAGAGTCTACAAGATCCCCATACAGCTGAAGTACTATGACGAGCTGGAAAAGGAATACACAAAGAATGACATCATAGGCATAAGCGTGGGAGATGAGCCTGAGATGACAATGGTTGTCGATGGACAGACAATATATGGGGAAGGCGAGAGAGGAGAAGTGCTTGTCAAGATAGTGAACATGGGCACAAATGACCTCAAGTTCATGAACATGATCGTCAGGCCATCAGAAGACTTCGAGCTCTTCGGCCCTGATTCCATCTATATAGGAAAAGTGGATTCAGATGACTATGAGACAGTATCCCTGGATATCTTCGTGAAGGACATCAAAGATGATATGCTAGTCCTGCCACTGGAGCTCAAATACAGGGACAGCAACAACAACGAGTTCTTCGATGAGGTCATGCTGGCAGTGGACATGTACGGCTCAGGAGAAGTCAAGGAATACGGGCTAAGGCAAAGCAGCCCTATTGTGGGATTCCTCATAATAATAGTGATAGTTGTTGTGGGGATATTCGCATACAGGTACTGCAAGAAAAAGAAATGCCTGAACGGGAAAAAGAAAAAGAGCGAATGAGGAACAAGATGTGGGATTATCTCGCCATAGGATGCAAGAACATCACCAAGCGCAGGACAAGAAGCTGGCTCACCATGATAGGCATCTTCATCGGGATAGCTGCAGTAGTGGCGCTTGTCTCACTGGGCCAAGGAATGAACAAAGCCATATACGAACAGTTCGAGCTCCTCGGCATAGACAAGATCACAGTGCAGCCGGGCGGGATGTTCGGAGCCCCTGGAAGCGATACAATATCCGGCTCATTGAGCGAGGATGATGTGGATCTCATCGAGAAGATAAAAGGAGTGAAACTTGCGTCAGGCATGGCATTCAGGATAGATGCAATTGAGTTCGAGGATGAGGTGTATTATGCCTGGACAATGGGGCTTCCCATGGAAAAGGATGAATTCGACCTGTTCATCGGCAACTTTGACATAGATGCAGAAGAAGGAAGGATGCTCAAGGACAGCGATACAGGGAAGATAGCGATAGGCTACAACTACAGGTTCAAGAAAGTGTTCGAGGACCAAGTCATGGTCGGGGACAAGCTCAGGATACAAGGGAAGGAATGGGAAGTTGTCGGGATTGCAAGCCAGATAGGGAACCCGCAGGATGACACAAACATCTACATACCGAAAGATGAATACAATGTAATCTATGATCTGGATGACCAAGTGGATTATCTGATCGCACAGGTAGAACCAGGAGAGAGCCCCGGAGCGATCGCAAAAGAGATAGAGAGAAAGATGAGAAAAGACAGGGGAGAAGAGATAGGGGAAGAGAGCTTCCAGGTAGCGACAATAGAAGACCTAATAGCAACATTCAACACAATACTCGGGGCAGTGCAGGCAGTCCTCATCGGGATTGCAGCCATATCACTGATTGTCGGCGGCATAGGCATAATGAACACGATGTACACAGCAGTCCTGGAAAGGACAAGCGAAATAGGCATAATGAAAGCCATAGGAGCAAGAAATGAGGATATCAAAAAAATATTCCTCGTCGAATCAGGGCTCCTGGGGCTTGTGGGAGGAGCGATAGGCATAATCCTCGGGCTGATGATGGCCAAGGGGGTCGAGATGCTTATAAGAAATGCATGGGGCATAACATACCTAAAACCATACTTCTCTCCGATAATGATAATAGGGGCATTGCTGTTCTCATTCCTGATAGGCTCAGCATCAGGATATTTCCCAGCAAAGCAGGCAGCAAACATGCACCCAGTAGATGCAATAAGGTATGACTAAAATGATAGCAGACTATTTCAAATTATCATCCCAGAACCTCAGGAAGAGGGGGAAAAGGACATTCCTCACACTCATAGGGATATTCATAGGCATAGCTGCAGTTGTCGGACTCATGGCGCTAGGACAAGGCCTGCAGAACACAATAATGAGCCAGCTATCTGTCATAGGCGGCGACAGGATAACAATACAGAAAAGCGGAAGCTTCGGGCCTCCGGGATCAGGGACAAGCCAAACAGATGTGACCATGGATGATGTAGAGCTGATAAGGAGAGTGAAAGGGGTGGATGGGGTGGCCTTCATGCTGCTTGAAGCAGACTCTGCAGAATTCAGGGGAAAAAAGATCTACACACTGATACAGGGGATACCAGAAGGAGAAGACCGCCGAATACTGGAAGGGACTACACTCCTGCAGACAGAAACCGGGAGATTCCTCAGAAAAGGAGACAAGTACAAAGCAGTTGTCGGATACAGGTTCAACAGCGAAGAGATATTCGACCGAAAGCTCGTACCGGGCGACAAGATAAAAATGCTGGACCATGACTTTGAGATAATAGGCGTGAGGAAGTCCCTTGGCAACCCCATGTTCGACGGGATAATACTCATACCGATAGACACACTTAAGGAGATCACAGGAGAAAAAGAAAAAGTCTCTGTAATAATGGCTGCAGCAAAAAAAGGAGAGGACATAAACAGAGTTGCAGACAGGATAGAGGAAGCCATGCGAAAAGACCGAGGGCTTGAAGAAGGAAAAGAAAATTTCCAGGTGTCAACATCGCAGGACACTCTGGAGACATTCAGCACTATACTGCTCATAGTCCAAGGCATAATAATAGGCATCGCCGCCATATCCTTGATTGTCGGCGGCATAGGCATAATGAACACAATGTACACAGCAGTCCTGGAAAGAACAAACGAGATCGGCATAATGAAAGCTATAGGCGCAAGGAACAGCGACATAATGCTCATATTCCTCATCGAGGCAGGGCTTCTTGGAACTGTCGGAGGAGTGATAGGCGTGCTTATCGGAGTCGGATTGAGCAAAGCTGTCGAGATAGGGGCAAAAATAGGGCTAGGCCCTGGGATATTGACAGCAGATTACCCGGCATTCCTGATAATCGGAGCATTATTATTCTCATTCCTGATAGGATCGCTGTCAGGGCTGCTGCCTGCAAGACAGGCATCAAGGATGAACCCGGTAGATTCACTTAGATATGAATAGGAGGAGAGAAAATGGACCCAAGAGTAGAAAGGCTAGCAAAAATTGTCGTCGGACATTCATGCAAGGTAAAAAGAGGAGACACTGTACTGATATCAGGGAGCGAAGATGCCATCCCGCTCATCAAGGCCATATACAAAGAAGTGCTGCTGGCAGGGGGGCTTCCGAGATCGAATGTCATATTCAACGGGAGATCATACATATACTACAAGCATGCAGACATGAAACAGATAAACAACTTCCCGCAGATCGACTATTATGAAGTCAGGAACACAGACTGCATAATATACATAAGGAGCGGGAACAACAAGAAAGAGCTCTCCAATGTAGACGAGAAGAAACTTGCTGCGAGGGCAAGAGTCCTGCATAAGATAGGGACATACAGGGTCAACAATACAAGATGGTGCCTTGTGCCATATCCCACAACAGCATATGCGCAGGATGCAGACATGTCACTGGACGAATTCGAGGATTATGTGTACAGGGCCTGCAATGTGGACTATGCAGCAATGACAAGGAAGTGGCAGAAGCTCAAGCAGATAATGGACAGGGGAGACGAAGTTAGGATAACCGGTCTTGAGACAAACCTGACATTCAGCATAAAGGGAAGGGTCGCAATAGCAAACATGGGAGAATACAATGTGCCAGACGGAGAAGTCTTCACAGCACCTGTCGAGAACACAGCGAACGGCGAGATACTCTTCGATTATCCGGCAATCTACAACAACAAGGAAGTTGACATGGTCAGGCTCAAGTTCAGGGACGGGAAATGCATAAAAGCCACAGCAGCAAAGAATGAAGGATACTTAAATTCAGTGCTCAATACAGACAAGGGCGCAAGATATCTCGGCGAACTCGGGATAGGGGTCAATTTCAACATCGACAGATTCATAAAGGACATACTGTTCGACGAGAAAATAGGCGGAACAGTGCATCTTGCGCTCGGACAAAGCTACAAGTGGTGCAAAGGGAAGAATGACAGCGCAGTGCACTGGGACATGATAAAAGACCTGCGAAAAGACGGGAAAGTTACAATAGACGGAAGGACAATACTCCAGAACGGAAAGTTCAGGATATGAATCCAGAGGGAAAGAATGAAACACAACATGATAGCGATCGGGTGGGCAGCCCTCATAGTAGGGCTGTTAGCATTAGGGTTCTCTGCCGTGTATAATAAGCTATGCCCATACTGCTCAAGCTACTATGCAGTGCTTGGCATCACATACGGCGGAATCGGAGTAGGAGTCTTCCTCCTGCTTGCAGGATTCATGACAAAGGACAGGCTTTAGAGAAGGAAAATCCTGCCAACGCATGTCATTCATGAAAGAAACCTGATGAACCGGCACCACTTTTTCGCATCCTTTGCCAGGCCGTCTATTATGATGGAAAATTCAAGAGAAAAATAACCTTGCTTATCCGGATTTGCAGAGCAAATCTGGTCAGGATCTACTGAATTTTCCTGCAGTAGGAAGAAAGAGGACAAAAATTATTTCCTCTCACCTTTCCTCATGACTTCCAGATACCTTTCTATCTTTCCCTTGACCTGAGAATTGAGCCTGTCTTCAAAACCATACTTCTTGAGTTCCTTATCGACGTCAAAATCAGGCATCTCTGTCAGATTGCTTGCAAAATCAGATCCGATATTCCTTTCCAATTCTTTTGAATGAGAAGAGCCGAAAAGCCTGAAAGCAGGGTATTTAGTGATAGAATCAGCACCTGCAATAATCATCTCCCTGATATAATCAACCCTGTCAACCCAATGGCCGGCAACAATATGCAGATCAGGACAGGCTGCTCTTGTCTCTTTTATCCATCTGAGAAAATAATCCTTATCAGGGCCTTTCTTGAAAATCGTGCCTCTGATGGGATTCAATGCGTAGAAAGTCATCTTGGATATGCCATGATCCCTTATGAAATCGATGAGCAAAGGAATATCATCTTCTGATTCACCAAGTCCGATGATAATGGTAATGGATTTCTTCAGATTGTACCTATCGCAGATCCTGAACTGCTCCAATACCTCGCTGAGCGGCTTGGAAGGGCAGACCTGGTCGTGGACAACAGGATTTATGCATTCGACAGTGGAACATATGCCTTCTGTTATCGGCAGGAGCTGCCTTATCAGGTCTTCATCCAAGACACCGAGGTTCAGCCAGAGCTTCTCTCCGTAGATATTGTATACATGGTTAAGGAGAGAAACCAGCTCTTTCTTTGAGAATGAATGGATCCCGCCAGAGATGAACTCAATCTTCCAGTTCAACTTCTTTGCAAGAATAGCCTCTGCCAGGATCGAAGGGGTTGATCTCCTGGCCCTGCCTGGATCCGCAATCTTATCTTTCTGCGTCGACATATAGCAGAACTTGCAGTCGCCCTTGGCGCAGTACCAAGAGATGAAGATGGCGCGCTCAAAGAATACCCTTTTCTTTCCTTCGCTTGTATTCATTGAAAATCTCCAGAGAATCAGGGCAGAATTCCTTTGTTTTGAACATCCCCTCAAGCTGGTCAATTGTGACAAAATAAGCCTCTGCCACCTCATCTTCCTGCAGCTTCAGGCCACCATCATATATGCAGGAGAATATCTCCACAAAATAATCATCGATCTCGCAGGTGTAGCGATGCTTGAACAAGAACCTGAGATCCGGATCCTTAATGCCGACCTCTTCCTCAACTTCCCTCATCGCAGCTTCCCTATAATCCTCTCCATGCTGGACCCAACCACCGACGAACATATCATAAAAGCCAGGGTAGATGCCCTTGATTGAGGCTCTCTTATGGACAAGGATCCCGCCTTTCGAGTTGAACACCAATGCAGCAGCACCGCGATGGAGCAAGACCATATCATGGGCCTGCTGCTTAGGCACTGTGTCTATGACATTATCTTCCTCATCCACAATATCAACCATCTCCATATTATCCGGGAAGAAGGGGATGATATAAAAAAGTGATGAAAGCCTCCGGGGAGAGTTGAACTCCACGCAACTGGTAGCTCGGTTGACACGCTACTTAAGTGGGACTTAACAGTCCCACGAACTGAAAAGAGCCTCCGGGGAGAGTTGAACTCCCGACCTGCGCTTGGCCCTTCATGCAATCCATCATCAATCACATGATACGAGAGCGCCGCTCCAGCCACTGAGCTACGGAGGCATCTGCAACCTACAAACTCGTCAGAATATCCTGCTTTGACTTAAATTTCTTCTGACAATCAAAGCAGACAAGATGCTTCTTGCCCTTCTGGTCCTTCACATAAGTACCGATAATCTTATTCAGAAAAGTAGTCTGTATCTTAGATTTGCATATCCCGCATTTCATGAACTCAGTAGAGATAAGAGTTTTATAAATGTTAATAATAAGAAGGAGCTTTTGGAAGACTAGACTTCAAAGATAAGAGCTGGCGGAAAACAGAGTCCATTTTACGCAAATCTTCCTCTAATTCTAAGTTATTTAGACCTTGACGCTTCTCACTCGATAAAATCTCCTTTGTTTTGTCAGAAAGATGCTCTAAATACGCCAAATGCTGTTCTGCAGTCTCTTTGTCTTTGTATTCCTTATCCTTCAGCATCCTCTCGATTTCATAAAGGCTCTGCCTATCATAATAAGGAAGCTTGTAACAAGCTTCACAATATTTCCTGATATACTCATGCGGAGTGTCCTCATCCTTATCGCTCATATGCAATATATGTTATTTTTAAGGTATATATACCTTATGTATGGGGCTCTGTCCGGAATCTTGCTAATGCTCGATTTCATTGGCTTCAAAATGCTAGTTCATTATCCAGGCAGATGCTGCGTTCCCGTAGGGGCCATCCCCTCGCGATGCATCCAAACTACAATAAATAAAGCATTTTGACCCTAAGCCAATGACTTTCCGGAAAGAGCCTGAATATGGGATATATTTATAAACATAAAAATTGGGCTAAACAACATGACAAGGATAGCTGTAATAGACAATACAAAACTGAAAGACATGGACAAGAAGAAGCACATCCAAAGCCTCTGCCCGGTGAACAGGAGAGGAGAAGAGTGCATATATTTCCAGGGAGAAAAGCTCTTCATAGCAGAGAGCCTGTGCATCGGATGCGGGATCTGCAGCAATACAGCTCCAGAAGCAATACACATAATCAACCTCCCAGAAGCCCTGAAGGAAGAACCCATCCACAGATACGGCCAGAATGAATTTGCCCTCTATTCCCTGCCGACGCCGATCTTCGGCAAAGTCGTCGGAGTGATCGGAAAGAACGGAATAGGAAAATCGACTGCAATCAAGGTCTTTGCAGGAGTCCTCAAGCCAAACCTGGGGAATCACAGCAAGGAAGCCGGCTATGATGACCTGATACAATTCTTCAAAGGCACAGAATCACAGCTCTTCTTCGACAAGATGAAAAAGGGCGAGATAAAGGTGAGCTACAAGCCCCAGAAAGTCGATGATATACCGAAGGTATTCTCCGGGACAGTCAGGGAGCTCCTGAAGAAAGTCGACGATAAGAACAAGCTCGACGAGATAACAGAAAAGCTTGACCTGAAGAAAGTGCTGGAGAATGACGTCAAGAAAATATCCGGGGGAGAGCTCCAGCGCGTCGCAATAGCGGCATGCGTGCTCAGGGATGCGAACCTTTACATCTTCGACGAGCCCACATCGTACCTCGACATAAAACAAAGGCTCAATGCCGCAAAATTCATAAGAGAGCTTGCAGACGAGAAAACATCAGTCCTTGTGGTAGAGCATGACCTCATAATACTCGACTACATGACAGACCTCATCCACATAATGTACGGAAAGCCGGGGGCATACGGCATAGTATCGCAGCCGAAAGCGACAAGGACAGGCATGAATGTCTACCTGAGCGGCTATCTCAAAGAAGAGAATGTGAGATTCAGGGACAAGAAGATAGAATTCCATCTCAGACCGCCATTCAGCAAGAAGAAACTGACAACCCTCACAGAATGGAAAAACCTGAAGAAAAAACTCGGCAATTTCGAGCTGAGGGCTGAGGAAGGGGGGCTGCACAAGCAGAATGTCGTGGGCGTGCTCGGAGAGAACGGGATAGGAAAAACCACCTTTGTCAGGATCCTGGCAGGAGCAGACGAGAAGGACTCCGGAGAGATAACACAGAAGATCAAGGTGTCATACAAGCCCCAATACCTAGAGACAGGATCAGTGCCTGTCATCGCAGTCCTGAAGGATGCAATGCAACACAAGGAACTGATGACACCATTGCAGATAGAGCCACTGCTCTACAAGAACCTCAATGAACTGTCAGGAGGGGAGCTGCAAAGAGTGGCCATAACAAGATGCCTGAGCACAGAAGCAGACCTGTTCCTCCTGGATGAACCATCAGCATACCTTGATGCAGAGCAAAGGCTGGTTGTCTCAAAAGTGATACGGGACTTCATGGAGCTGAAAGACAAGACCGCCCTTGTCGTAGACCACGACCTGCTCTTTGTAGATTATCTATCAGATGAACTGGTGGTATTCACAGGGGAACCTGCTGTGGAAGGCGATGTGAACGGGCCTTATCCTATGGAAGAAGGGATGAACATGTTCCTGCATGACATCGGACTTACATTCAGGAGAGATGATGAGAGCCATCGCCCGCGCGCAAACAAGCCAGGATCCCAGATGGACAGGAAACAGAGATCAGAAGGAAAACTCTATTATTAAGATGAAATCCCTTAAAATCGCATTAATCATTCTGGTCCTTTCAATATGTGCACTGCTTCTCTTCAGCAATACAAAAAGCAACATCTTCAATGAAGAATATTACCACCAAGAATTCGAAAAGCTGGGGGTATATGATAAAATAAACAAAAGCACGGCAGACAGCGCAGTCACTAATCTCCATGAATATTTCAAGAACAAGGCAGAGCTGGATGAATTCTGGGATGAATCAGAGAAGAGCCATATGCATGATGTCAAAGAATTAATCAGGCGAGGTGTGTACCTTTATTATGGGCTGATAATAATGATCATAATATTGCTATATCTCATCTATCTGCTGAAACCAGAAGAGTATTTCTTCAACATAAGCATAGCATTCATAATGGCCGGAGCAGCAATAGGGGCATCCCAGATAATAACCTACTCACTCAGCAAGAACTTTGAAAGCATATTCATAAAGTTCCATGAGATATTCTTCCCCCAGGGGAACTGGATGTTCGGCTCTGGGAACATGATACAACTTTTTCCAGAGCAGTTCTTCATGGACATGAGCATAAAAATACTCCATGATACGCTGATGAGCGGGCTGCTGCTGCTTATCCTCGGAATAGCCGGGATCATATACCATAGGACTAAGAAATCACAAGAACAATCTCACCCTTCAAAGGATGCTGTGAAATCTCCTGGCAAACATCAATGATCCTGCCCCTGATAAACTCTTCATGCACTTTTGTGAGCTCACGTGCAATGACAATCTGCATATCCGGGATGTGCTCTTTCAGCAGTTCCATGGTCCTCTGGACCCTATGAGGGCTTTCGTAGAGGACTGTAACCTTGTTTGACTTGATCTTCTCAATGATCTCCATCTGGGATTTCTGCTTCTTTGGAAAAAAACCATAAAAGGAAAACTCCTGCAAAGAGAACCCTGAACAGACAAGAGCAGACAGCATGGCTGATGCGCCAGGGACAGGAACTATCCTGATATCATTCTCAGCGGCAAGCTTCACAATATGATACCCCGGATCAGACAAAAGAGGAGTGCCTGAGTCAGAGACGAGAGCAATATCCAGGCCTGCCTTGAGAAGATTCAGGAGATGCTTTGACTTATGACGCTCGTTCTTGTCATGATAAGGCTCGAGCTTTGCACTGATGCTGAACCTTGCAAGGAGCTTGCGGGTCTGCCTTGTATCCTCGCAGGCGATCAATTGGACAGATCTGAGAACATCAAGGGCTCTCAGAGTGATGTCCTGCAGATTCCCTGTGGGTGTTGAGACGATGTAGAGTGTCATGCATCACCACTTGATTCGCCTTTCGTGACGCCGCTGCCGATTATGTGGGATATCCTTAAAGCTTCTGGAATCTTCGAACGTGTTGAGCAGACCTTAAGGAATTGGATTGCTTCTTTTGTGTCTATACCTGCAATCTGGCAATACACCCCACCAATATAATGTATAACTCCTGCACCTTCGATCATCTTCATCTTTTCCTCTCCATCTTTCAGATTCTTGAGCGCCTTCTTTATCTTCACCAAGTCAGGCTTGTTCCTTATCACCACGATCACAGGCAAAGAAGTCTCCTTGTTGAGCTGTTGAATATCAATAACATTGAATCCGGCAACAGCGATACCGTCAAGGAATATGCACTGGAGCTGAGGGCAGAACTTAGATGATCTGATCATCCTAATAATCTTTGATGTGGCATCAGAACCATCCACACTCACATAACAGGAGAGGACACCATCAAGAAAATCACCACCCCTGAACATGGTACCAATGACAAGAACCTTATCCTTCTGACCCTTATCAAAAGGAGAGTCATCAATTCCAATAACACGAATCTGGGATTTCATATCAATGATATTAGGGCTGTGATTTATATAGTTTAATAAACTATTTATATCCCCCCATATTAAAAGGGGATGGAGGGATAACATGAAAAAGATCATGATGATATTGGCGCTTATCCTCATTATCGGATGCACAGCGCCCACAGAAAACAGGACAAAAGATGATCAAATGCCCGGCAATGGGATAACAGCCAAAGAGGCATACCAAAAGATGCTCCCAGATGCACAAAAATGGAAATCAGATGCAGGACTTGTGCAAATAAACTCGCAATATGCAGACAAAGAAGGAAAATCCATACAATGGACAGCAGTGTTCTACTCACCATCAAGCGATGAAGGGTATATGTCATTATACATCAATGGGAGACTGCAGGCAAACCCCACACCATCAAGCGGATCCGCACATAAATACCATGTCTCTGGAGAATGGATAGACTCAGACAAGGTGACTGAAATTGCTGTATCAAAAATAGGGAATGAAGAGAAGGCATACCATCTGGCACTAAGCGACACGCCTGTTATATCAGGAGCAGACTGCAGGCCATGCTGGCAGGTCATGCAATCAGAATACATAATGAGCATCAAAGCAGACACAGGAGAAGTCATAGAATTAAGGGACACAAGCGTGCCACCACAATAATCATCCTCTTTTTTTAATCTTCTTCATTTCCTAAGCTTCCTGCAGAAGCACAAGAAACCAGTGTGGCCAATGGCCTTGTTATCGGGTCTGACCTTCTTCCCTTTAGCCTCCCAATCACGATGGATGAGCTCGACAGTCTTGAGATACAAGAATTCCGGATGCTTATCCAGCTCATCAAGGAAAGCAGTGACCTGGGTGATGCAAGGATTATAGATAACAAGGAAAGCGCCTGGCTTAAGAGCTTTTGAAGCATTTGCGAGCGCCCTGTGAGGCTCAGGAAGATCAAACACAATGAGATCAAGATTCTTCTGCCTGATCCTTTCGTAAACATCCTGCTTGATCACCTCAATATTCTTCATCCCCATGTAATCAACATTGTGCCTGACTGTGTCCAGATGATCATCCCTGATATCACAGGTATAGACTTTCTTCACATATCTCGCAAGGAAGACAGCAAGATAGCCAGAGCCTGCCCCTGCATCCAACACTTTGGACTCCCTGCCGACAAGCGTGGTGGCCAGGATGTAGCCGGCATCCTTGAGATGGATTATCTGGGCAGTGCGCTTCATCCTGGAATAATGATCCTTGAATCCTGGATCCAAAAAGAAGAACTTCTTGCCTATATTTGACTGCAGGGTGTCGCCAACTTCTGCCCCCTTCAATTCTTCCTTCCTCAAGACACCATAAGTTGTATGAATATCCTGATCAAGGTTAGTGAAGAATTTCCTGCCATCAGGGGTCATGACGAGATTCTTTGTCTGCTTCATCTTCGCCCCTTAGACAGACCATCAAGATCCTTGAACACCCTTGACTCATGAGAGGAAGCATAATCTTCAAGCAGAGAGACAAAAAGATGCTCGGGCCAGGCAGCATTGACAAGCTGCTCCCTGATCTCAATCTTTGAGTAACCAAGTTCGAGGCAATGCTGAACATAGATATGGAGATAATCAGCAACCTCATCAAAATCATGACCAGCATGACCAGCATATCTTGGCTCTTGCTCTCCGGGGACTACCTGATTGGCATGACCATAATGCGGTTGTTCTGGTTCAGCAGGCTTTGTGTGACCATAATGCGGAGACTCAGGCACAATCGGCTTGGCATGACCATGACTTGGGGATGGTGGCCTTCCAGAATATGCAGCTGACTCTGCAACCTCAAATCCAGTATAATCCTCAGCTTCAGGAGCAGTATCATACCTGCCTCTTGAATAATAGAAAAGCAGGCCGGCAGAGACAAGCACAATAAGCATTATCAGAGACAATACAGAGTAATTCCTCTCAAGAGGGATATCAGGATTCACGACAACAGCGCCGGTTATCGGAAGATGCTGGGAATTCTCCTGGAAAATACCTGATTCTTGACTATTCTCCAAAGGACCAGCTACAAGATCATCAAAAATACCACTCAAACCAGGGTTATCCCCATCATCCTGATCTGTTTCACCCACTGTGTAGAATGTGCCTCCTGAACCTCCGGATCCTGACGAACCGCCGGAAGAACCACCAGAGGAACCACCAGAACCTGATGTACCACCTGAACCCATATCCCTGGCAAGCACGAACAGCGAACTCAGCTTAGTGTTTATGTAAACCAAATAGCCCTCATCGAAATCAATCACACTGGGATCAGAGAAGAGTACGCCTGAAGAATAAACAGGAGAGACAGTGAAAGGCATCTGGAACACCACAAGATCAGGATCATGAGACCAGAAGCCGAAATACACATCCCCGTCATAATCCATATCGAATATCTGCGCATCTACAGGCACATACCTCCTGTTAGCACCAAGACTGAGCGCTGCAGAATCCAACATCGATATGTCATAGCCCCTTGAGAAGACATCGAACGACGGATACGACGAGAGATTTATGATACCGACAGACTGGACAAGGAATGTGGTGTTTACACCAGATATCGAAAGGTAAGCCTCCTCAAAAGGCACAAGCCTCTCGACCGGTCCTGATGCATTGAATGAATATGAATCCAGAGAGTACGGGTCAAGATAGACAAAGCCCAAAACAGCGTCTGTATCGATTCCGATGCTCTGGCCGACCGAAGTCGCGAACTCCACATATGAATCAGCGACATAACCTGCACTGTCAGACACCCTGATATTGGCATAATAATGCCCGATCATATCATTGTCCGAGTATACATAATTGAATGAAGAAGATGTCAAATCCGACGCTGAATAGGAGTCAACAGACCCATCAGGCCTTATGATATCAAGATGTATACCATATGGTTTATAGAGCGCAGTTATATCAGCTTTCAGCTCGACATTCTGATGGAGCCGGACATTATCAGGCGAAGCTGTAAAGCTGGTGACAGCAAGAACACTTGGATTGACATAAAGGATCCCTCCCGGATTGCTGGTAACAGGACTGAAGCTACGTACATCTCTCCCATAAAACATCAGACCATACACCTGATTTGAGGAATCAAAGAATACAGATTCATCAAAATACATCCAATCCATCACGCCAGAGTATGTCCTGTTTGAACTGTTCAGGACATACTCTGCATCATAGACATTCTGACCAGTCAGATACCTCAGCTCATCATGGAAAACCCTCTCGAGCTTCGCACCAGCACCCCAGCTGTACACTGAAGGGAGAGACATCTGCCCTGACAATATGGTATCAGATCCGGCAGAGAAAGTGACCCGCTGCACACTCACATTATCAAGATGAATCGAATTCTGACCTTCAAACTCCAGGCTTGACAGGACAGAATCTGATATTATGTTCTGCGAACCGCTGCCTGAGACAAATGACGTATCGGCAAATCCCGCATCTGAGAGAGCCACCCTAAAACCTGTTGACAAGGAGACAATATCCTCATCAAAGATGCCCGGCTTATAACCATCCATCACCAGCCTATTCCCTTCTTCAGACACGATAGTCAGCCTGTTCAGTGAGACATTTGAGAAAGAGGCCCTTGACTGGCCGCGGACAAGAGCATTCACCTTTGTCAGGGTCGTATTATGCAACACCAGATGCGTGGAGCCTGACGACAGATCCCGAGTATGCCTGCCTGATGTGAAATCCTCAAGGCTGAGGTCATAAGCATTGTCAGAGACAAATGTTGTCCTATTGAGATATGAATCCCTGAATTCAGACCATGAGCCTCCTTCTATGAACATCAGCACATTGACAGCAGAATGCTCAAATATGACCTTGGCACCCGGCTTGATGTAGACATGACCGTTAAGATCGATCACTGTATCCTTACAATACACCTCATGGTCGATCACCCAATCTGTGAGGGGATCATAGCTGCAATGGCCCACCTGGAACCATGATGAATACGCTTTCTCACCCAGTTTCCCATAATCATACGGGACAACAACCAGGCGATAATCAGTATCAAGAGACAAGAGCGTAGTATCCCATGCATAATGGATGATGCCCTGACCAGATATCGTGCCAGTGGCATTTGCAATGAACACTTCCGGACCGCCTTCTTCCTGGTAATACAATTTCAGCAGTATCTGCGAACTGTCAGGATCATAGACACTGACCTGAACATCGATGATATCACCATAGACACCGGAGACAGGACTGATGACAGCAGCACTGGGCGGTGTGCCTGAAAGATCGATAGGCAAAGTGAGCTCTGTAGAGTTAAATCCGTCAAATGCCTCGACAAAAACATCAACATCAGAGCCGGACTGATAAGTGCATGAGAATGAAGCCTGTGTGCTGTATTCTGAAAGCTGAGAAAGCGGATCATTGATGTTGCAGTCATACCTCAAATAAACAGTGTCGAGGTCATAATCCAGAACACCGGATATTGTGTAATCATAATAATATACCGACAAATCCTTTTCGGCGATGTAAGTCAGGGTGAATCCAGGCGGGCTGTTCGATATTGACTTGACAACCTCGGCTGTCTCTGATGAGAGATTGTATATGTCATAGGCTTTTGCGGAGCACTTCATCAGATCCCCTCTCTTAAAGAAGCCCTGAGATGCATTCAGCACCGGCTGAGAAGAGACAAACTGATACACGCCCTGAGAAGTGTCATATTTATACCAGCCGAACTCCCTCCTCGGGATGTCTTCAGGATTGTCATCAGGATCAGAATAGCTGAAAGAGCAGGAAAGGTCTGAATCTGACCTTGGGGATGATGGGGTTACGGCCAGCGAGACAACAGGCCTGTGATTAACTGAAAATCGGCCGTCAACAGCATCAGAGCACCTGTTGGTGGAATCACATACCTTGATGTAATAGTCAACAGATGTCTCCTGTGTCGGCAGGACAGCATAATCACAGCTTATCAGCATATTCGGAGTGTGGCCAGCAGGATATGGAGCATAACAATATTTCATATTATTGCCGCAGCCGTCGTTATAGGATATTTCCGGATCGCTGCAGACAAAGATGTAACCTGACTCATTCACATCAGGATCAGTCCAGTTGACGCTGAATGTGACCTTGCTTCCCTCGCCGACAAACAAGGGATCGGCAGAATGATTTATTATGTGAGGCGTATGGGTCTCATTCACATATGGCGGAGGCACAGAGCCAATAATCACAGAGACATTCCTGGCTGAAGATGAGTACGGGTCTGAGGCAATTATCTCACAAGTCCAATTATCACCAACATCTGTCCATGATGAGCCCAGATAAGGCTGGTCAGGATGATCAATCCAAGTCCCGTTCTGGTACCACCTGAATGCGAGTGAGTAAGTGTCACCATCAGGATCATCAATCGAGTAGATGCAGTTCAGCTGGTCATCATCACCAGGATAGGCCGGGGATATCGAACTCTGTATCACAGGAGGCCCATTCTGCACAAGAACAGAAGCTGAAGGACGGAAGACATCATCTGCAAGATCATAAATATCCTTCACCTTCACCTCACATTTTATCCTGTCATTCCTCCTGTAGTCTGAATAATCAAGCTTATCCTGCTGCACAAGGACAAAGCTGCCATGGCTGTTGGCCTGCTTGTACCAGTTTATGCTATGGGTCTCAAAAAAGTCATCTATGCCTGCATCATGGCTGATGTAAGTGTAATTGCATGTCAGGGTCTTATCAGAGGTTATCGGAGCAGGGAGGAGTGTCACATTGACAGCAGCCGGCCTGTGGTTTATTATCAGATCCCCGAACAGGATGTTTGAGCAGTACATGTCACTGTCGCATACCATCCCATAATAATCTGTGAATGTCGCAAGCTGATCCTCGATCACATAAGGCACTGACATCATGACGCCTTCACCTGATCCTGTGATGTGATGCTGGATGATCGGCTTGTCAATGCAGCCCGTAGGCTCAATGAGGCTTGAGTTGCAGATATAAAGCCAGAAGTCTGAAGAATCCGAGTCCTCGAACTCGAAATAGAACTCTATTGCCTGACCCACATTAGACGGGAGTATCTGGGTTGAGTCAGAGTACAATGAGATAAGCCTCGGGACCTCACCTGTATAGACAGCCGGTCTTATCCTGACAGGCAAGGATGAGACAGGACTGCCAGCCACTTCCCCGTCATGGGCAAAAGCAGAGCATCTCCAGTACTCGTTCTCACTTGTCCAGCCATGCGACAAAACATTGGACGATGAGTTGATGAAATGCTCAAATGTTCCTGAATTGTTGTTCATCCAGACATACCTTACCGTGAAATTGTCACCATCAGGATCATATGAACTGTTGATATTGCAGTAGAGGTTAGCATTGTCTGCGAAATCCCTGTCTGAAGTGATATAAGCATACTGAAGCACCGGCTTATGGTTCACTGAGACCTCCTCTTTCATGAGATTGGAGCACAGCCATGAATCATCACAGACCACAAACCATACATCACTGAACCAGTCTTCACCTGATATCACGTGCTCGGCCAAAACAGGATTATCACCTGTGAAACCAGCCCTCATTATCTCGGTCTCAAGGCACCCGCTCGGATTATAATAGGTGGTGTTGCAGACATACATCCTGACCTGCTGAGAGTTGGCATCTGACCAGTAAAGCGTTGATATCATCTTCTGGCCCTCATTGAAGAAATCAGAGTTCAGGGAAACATTGATTATCTTAGGATAACCAAAAACAGCAGGACCGATCCTTATCTGCCCTGACTGCTTCCACGAGCCAAAACTATTATAGTCATAAGGCCTGACCCGGCAGTACCAGTAATCATTCTCCTGGGTATTCCCGTTTGCAAGGGTGTCATTAAGTATGGTGATATAATACTCAAACACATCTGAACCTCCCCTCTTCACATACCACTCATACTCAAAGAAGATCTGATCGCCATCCTTGTCAACGGGAGCATGCACATCACACACAATATTCTCTGTGTCCAGGGCATAATCCGGGGAGCCGGACTCGGCACTTATTGATGCAGCAGAGATCGACGGCTGATGATTGACAGAGAAATTGCCCATCTTCTGATTGGGATCGAGAGTGAGATAATCAGAGCACAGCCAATCCCCCCCGACCTTCCCGCCTGTGTCATCACAGACCATCAGCCAGTATGGAAGTGTGCCGAAATCCTCATCTTCAACCTGGTATGAGACTGTCAAGTTCTTCTCTGACTCCCACCAGGTCTCATGGAATATCTTCTGGAAACAGCCGGTCTTGTCGATAGCAGTCGAATTGCATATGTAGAGCCTGACCTCCTCATCAGGGGTCGCATCATCCCAGACAACAGTGAAATTAATTTCGTCCCCGATGTTGAGCGTAGTGAGGGGAGAGTGGCTATAAGAGACAATCCACGGCGCGTGACCGCCAGTGCCGTCATCATTCGTGATCAGGTACCAAGGAGAATAGACAGTCATGCCATTCATCGTGCCATCATCGGGAGTGACTGCGCACTGCCACATATCACCATTCAGGGTGTTGCCGTGCGTCACAATATTATGATCCGGGGCATCATAAGGATACATGACTCCGGAACGGTTCACGAACCAAGCATATGAAAGCGTGACATTCTCGCCATCGACATCAAGCAGGCTGTAATCCACAGTGCAGTTGAGGTTGGCGCTGGTCGTGAAGTTCACCTTGTCAGAAACTATAGTGACCGCGTCTATCACAGGGGCGCGATTCACCCAGAACTTATCTGACTGCACAGACGAGCATCTGCCATGATCGCAGATCCTGTAATAATAAGTGTTCTCGGCAGAATCAGAAGACCTCGTCTCATATGTGCATGATGAAGGGGATGAACCCAAGGAGGACTGGCAGTACACTGAAGCAGAGCATCCTGAAACACCAATATCAGGCGATGAGCAGACAAACAATCTCGCCTGGTCGCTGTCTGTATCAGTCCAATTCACAGTGATGGCGAGATCATCGCCCTGGTTTATCCTCTGGGATGAATTACGGGAGTTATCAGAGTGGCCGGTGATGACAGGCTCATGATTGCCGCCGATAGTCACATTCGCTGAATCCGCAAATGAATCATCGCCGAAACCATGGTTATCATAGACCTTCACTTCACAATAGATCATGTCATCCAATGCGAAGTAAGAAGGGCTGAGTGTCTCTGATGTGACTGCGAGCTTCTGCCACTCATCATTGACAAGCTTGTACCACTGGTACTGCACCAATGAAGTATCTTCCCAGTCATGATCATTTGTGTAGATGCCCTCATTGTCAGGATCATTGAATGAGTAGGCACATGACAAAGTACTGCCGATGCCGGGTGAGGACGGGATTATCTGAACAGATGAGGCAAAAGGCCTATGGTTGATATGAAGCGGAGACTTGCAGGATGAAGTTCCTGGATCACATTGCAGGGGGTTACATAATCCATAATTGTCACAGATGAAGCCCCACCACTCCACAGATTCAGGACTGCCTCCCCCTGTGAGCGCATTCAGGGTGTTCCAAGAACATGTGGCCTGGGTGCCGCTCTGCACAAAACCAGAATTACACATGAATGTACCTTCACCCTCTTCCATGCACTCATCAATCTCATCAGGACAGCCACTGTAAACCCTCAGCTCATAAGTATTCGGGGAAGGTTGGGTGTTTGGATCAGACGCAGTAACTGTGAACACGACATTATCACCTTCATCTGTCGGATCAGCGGCAGTGGATGAGTCCTCTGTCATCACAGTCTCGACCGGCGGGTTATTGACATAAAAATAACCATAACCCAGGCCTCCTGACACAGCAGCGCTCACAAATCCGCCAGTATTGTACTGCTCTCCGTTAGAGCATGAGCCATCCTCATCACAGAGCATGACATAATAATCAACCCTGTCAGACATGCCCAGCGTATCTATCTGGCAGGTTCCTGTCGGGGCCTGCATATTCTCCTGATAGCAATAACAGCCAGTATAAATGCCGGGATTGCCGGGATGGCAATTATCAAAATCCTGGGTCGGAGCCACAAGCAGCTGGACATTATCTGAATCAGAGAAAGTCACATTGATATCGACAAGAGTGCTCTCATTGACCACAGAGCCGTCAGGTACTGACTGGAGCCCGAGGAATTCCGGCTCATGGTTGACAATGAATAGGCTGGATTTCTTCACAAAGGAATTATCATTAATGGTGTCGACAGCGCTGCAAGTAACAGTATAACGACCTTCATTAAGATCATCAAGACCGGAGCAGGTTATGGAAGATTCAGGATAACCATTTGCCCCATAAGATACAGTCTTTGGACCAGCACATGGCAACATTGGATCAAGATGATTACCTGTCAGGTCAGTGACCTCGCATGTGACAGTGACAGGATTCCTTGATGGATCCCCTATCCTGAACTTTGTCTGGAAAGCATCAGTGGTTATTATCTGATTCAAGGAAGGCTTGGTGAAGTTCAGCTGGAGACCATTTACAATCGTGATTGACTTAGATTTCCAGCCGACAAGACCATACCCCCCATCAAATTCTGATGCTGTGCAATTCACAGTATATGCACCGGCTGCGAGATTCTCAAGACCTATGCAGTCAATCTGCGCGCCTGATGATGTCTCTGATATTTTCACATTTTTCCAATTGCATGCAACATCGGGCTCATCAAGCACATAGCAAGTGGCATTCATCTTCTGGTTATCATTAGCATGACTCACCACCAGTGATATGTTCATGAACCTCGCAAGGGAAACAGGCTCGATCTCAGAAATGGAAACAGAAGGCCCCTGAGCTATATCATAGTCAACGCAATGAACCCCTATCAAAACATCAGTCGGGTCATCACAGCATCTTGAATAATCATCATTAGACTTTAGGTATTCGCCGTTATCATCGCCGCAACACCCCGTACTTGTACCACTAATATACTCCCCAAATGCAGAAGTCTCACCACCAAAGACCCAAGCATCTTCATACCCGCAATATACTTCATCTTCGCAGTAATTATTACCATTATCACAGTCTACCCAAGCGCCATTATATGTACCTGGCACGCATACATCATCTGGTTTGGCACTGTTCAGGCCCCAGTTATCGACGCTAAAAAGCCCTGAGGCAGGGTCAACACATACTGGATCAGAACCGAGTTCCATATAGATACATGCTTGGGGATTAAGGCAGCATGCTGTATGGTTTATATTAGAAAGGCCATATGTCCATTCTGTGCCATCACCCTTGCAATTAGCTAATTTTGAGCAAACCAGCCTTGTGTTATACACAGGATCAGGAGAGATGTCCCAGAAATTAGTCAGATAATTTGTATTGCAGAAAAAAATCGTGTCAGATGCTGAGTGCATCTGACAAAGCCCGCCTACACCATATAGAATGCTGCACAAGCGGAATGTAGTGCCAATACAAAGATTCTGGGGCGCTTCAATATCATCTGACTCAACACACATATCCCCTTCAGTCTCGAAATAACCGATGTTGCCGCTATCCTGATACTTGCCACCATCCCAACATTCCCAACTATAATATGAAAAATTACTGCAGACCACACCAAGCACAGAAGGCACTGCAATAACTGCAATCAACAGCAAAAGAGGCAGCTTCTTCATGATCCCGCCCCCTTTATTTCCTTAACATATTTGCCCTGGGCCCTGCGCTTCTGCTGGGTCCTATGATAGACAGTCCATATCGTGCGGTCATTACGGTTGAGAAGGACTGCGATCTCGTGGAATGAGAGCTCTTTCCTGTCCTTGAGATACTCCACCATTGCCTCGAGAACAGAGATAGACCTGTCTTTGAAAACCTCAGAAGGGATGTTGACTGATACTATATTGCCTGCTTCTTTTTCTCCTGACGTTGTCACAACCTCTTTTTCTGAAAATCACAAAAATAAAAAATACTTACATTGTAAGTAGGAGGTATATCAAAAATCCGATAAAAACCGGGTTTTGGATTTCGTTGCGGGTTATTACTCACAATGTAAGTACGCAATAAAGCGATGCACAAATTCTATTACCTACAATGTGAGGTATTTTTTATAAAATTTTCGTTTTTTACTTACATTGTAGTGTATACTTAGCATACATTACTTACAATGTAAGTAAATTGAAGTTTGCTGGTTAATACTTACAATGTAAGTACAAAATGAAGTATTTTACTTACAATGTAAGTAATAATTGAAAAGATATTTAACTGAATAAAAGAAACCAGCAAAAATGGAAAATCAGGCAAAAAAGAAGTTCGAATACCACAAGAAAAAATTCGGGATTGAGGATTCTGAAGAGCTCAGGAAATTCGAAAAGCTGCTTGAGCTGACAGAATTCGACAAGCTGGAATGCTCAGTAAAACTAGAAGATGGGAAGATAAATGCGAACAGATTCCACCTCATATGCTGGAATAAGCCTGACAAGGATTTTGTAAAAATATTTTATGCAATCAGAGAGTTCCTTCAGATAAAAGGGATAAACACTGAGATAATAACAAATATGATGCCGAAGCTTGACCTTGACAGGACAGAAAAAATCGGAGTGGGGATAGATCTTAGGGAAAAAAGGGAGGAAAGCAGGGCAAAAATATGGTTCAAGATAAAGGACTGGCCTGGGAAGGTTGAAGATATAATAATAAAATACACGAAGACCAAACTTGAGCATCTTTCAGATAAGAAAAGTCTTCTATTTGGGATAGATTTCGGATTTGATGGAAAAAATTCAGTAAAGACATATGTCAAATTCAACGAGAAAGCAGCTAAAAAACATCTCTCCAGAGAAACCTTAGAATTAAGCGGATTGTCAGAAGAAATTTTAGTGACACAAAAAGATGATGAATACATAATTAATTTCTTTACAAAAGAAAGGTCAAAGATAGCAGAAAAAACAGGGAACAAATATCTCATACAACTTAATGAACAGATAGATTACCAAGACGGCGGATTCATAACATTGTCAGAGAGAGAGATTAAGCAAGGCGAGGTAAGAAATGCAACAATATATTATTAATATTTCATACCTTCTAATTTCTTCAGAGCAAGCTCGGCCCAAGCAGAAGTGATCCTGCCCTTGTCCACACAATCATAAAAGCACTTATCATGCCCATCATCAAACCAATAATAAAGAACAGGCTCACCTTTCCAACCATCAGCCCCCTTCTTCGAAATAAGCCACCCCTTTGCCCTTTCCTGACTTGCCTCGCCCACACCTAAGCAATTCAATGCCAAGACCGCAGCGGAGGTATCAATAACTGAGCCATTCCAGCTGCCATCATCCTCCTGGGTATTAAGAATAAACTTTCCGGCCTTATCAACACTATCATGGAACCCCAAATCATGGAGCAACCTGACAGCATAAAAAGTGGTGATCATAAGAGAAGGAAACCATTTGCCTCTCCAAAATCCCTTAGACTCCTGAGAGGATGCCACAAAAGCTGCACAAGCCTTAATCTCTGATGAAAAATTATCAGGGGATATCTTGTTAAGAAGATAGCCAATATGCGCAGTTGCATCAATTGAAGGACCTTTCCAGTAAGGCGCCCTGCCTTTCTGTGTGGTAAGAAAAGCTCCGTGCTCAACATTGTAAAATAATTCCTTAAGCCTCTGTAAGCTGTACTTCAAAAAAGCCTTATCTTCACCGAACTCATACAAGCCTTCAATAACCAAAGCACTATCCTCGGCAGTGACACCAACTCCATGCTGGTACTCCCACAAACCATCTTTAGAGATATATATCAAATAATCTCTAAGAGAAGCATCATGATTGGCCTTAAGAATGAGCCCATAAAAAGCTATGTCGCCTTCCTCCTTTGTGCAACGATAGACCGGCTTGTCTGCCATATCAAACACAGAAGCTCTCACCAGATAATCTGACCTAAACTTGGAGCATACATCTTCCCTCTCAAGATACCTCCTGACACCCCTGCCAGATATCTTACCAGCATTGAGGGCTGCCCTCATGCCATAAGGCATCATGGAATCAACATCAATGTATTCCCCAGAAATGAAAATCCTTTCAGAAGGCCTCTTCACCTTACCTATATCCTCTTTCATCCTCAAAAAACTCTCATCAATCACGGGGCCCACAAAAGGCCAATAATGCACATCAGAAAAAACCAGCACTTCTCTCCCTACAGGACCTATATTCAACTTGGAAAGGCAATCCGACGATGTCTCTGTCAGCTTATCCTCAGATAAACATCTCACACCCTCACATTTCTCACCAGCAAAATACACAAGAAACAAAGTATGGTCAGCTTTCCTCTGCTGCATCACAGTACTTGAAGCAAGATCAGGGGTGACAATGTAAGAAAAATCCTTGAAATCCACGTCCTTAAAACAAAGAGCGACAACAATGCCTGAGCCATATCCCAATGATGCAAGCAGTGAATCAGGAGGTTTATATCCCACCAGATCTGCTGCAATAGGGGCAGGAACTGTGATTATGACCGCCTTTGCGAAAATGGATCTCACTAAACCATCGTTATCAAAAATCACCTGGACATTGCCCCCAAATTCCTGGACCAAAAGGACATCAGCTGAAAAATGAATCCTATCCTTCAATACATCCATAAAACCATCAATCACTATTGAATTCCCAGCCACACAGTAAGGTGATGAGAAATTGACAAAGGCATCACCCTGCCTGATAGGCAGATATTCTCTGATATCACCTGGGTGGATGACCTGAAAAAAGGAATTCAAAATCTTGTACAAATTATTAGGAAGATTGCCTGCAGATATCTTGCCAGACCTGAAATCATCAATTATTCTCATATCCTCTGGATCTAAACCAATACCCCTTAAACAACCCAAGACAGAATCACTGAAAAAAACAGACCCTTTATGCAATATTCCAATATCCTTTGAGGATGGCAACACCTTACATTTCATATCAAAAGGCACCCACCTCTTATCAAAAGCAAAAACAGAACCCAAATCATAATAAATCCCATGCTGTGAGCGAGTCAATATCCTGCCACCTGGGACCAGGGCCTTCTCAAGAACAAGAATCTCTTTGTCCTTCAACTCAAAAGCGGCATTCAAACCAGAAAGACCTGCGCCGATAATAACCACATCATAGACCCTGCCTGGATCAATCTGACTTGAACATAGAGCATTATTGATTTTCATCCCCCAACCATAAGTATAAATCAATATTTATTAAGATTACTGGCTTATATCATTCCAAATCCAATAACCTATATAAAGGCCAGAAGAGTGACAATATCATGGATGAGTGGCAAGAAAAAATTGAATTCCACAAGAAGATCTTCAAGATAGAGCCAAATAAAATACTGGAACAATTTGAAGACCTGATGAGATCATCAAAAGCTCTTAATTTAGAATGCTCATACAAGATTGGGGAAAAAATCCATGCAACAAGGCTCATTGCATTATGTCAAGATGTCAACAGACAAAACCCCCAAGTAATATTTGATACATATTTCAACTACATAAACAAATTATCGGAATCCGGAGCAAAAATCAACCTTAGCCTTATAAAGGGCATATTTGGAAAAATATCGACCTAAACAAGATACATAAGGTTTTCTTAGGAATAGATTTAAAAGAAGAACTAAAAGAAAGCAGAGTGTAACTATATTTCAAGATATACAATTGGCCAGAAAAAATAAGCAAATTAATTGAAATATCACAATTCCGGGAAGTTTACACACATAAAGAGCTATTATTTGGGATAGATTTCAAATTTGACGGCACAACAAAACTAAAAGTATATCCTGATCTAAGCAATGAAGTGATACTAAACATAGTCAGAAACAGGATAGGCCGAATACCAGAAGAGATAGAAAGCCTGATGAATCAGAAAATGCATATAACCCCAAGAGATGGAGATATGATACTGGCTTTTAAGACAGACAATACCCTTGAATTAGCAAAAAAATTAGGGAATCAAAAACTCATGG
The DNA here is from genome assembly GCA_016928155.1 of Candidatus Woesearchaeota archaeon. Classification (NCBI taxonomy): domain Archaea; kingdom Nanobdellati; phylum Candidatus Woesearchaeota; species Candidatus Woesearchaeota archaeon. Next base: position 126,840 of record JAFGLG010000009.1, read on the forward strand.
AAATGCAAGAAAAAAACTGTTCAAAATATAAACAAGTGATAATCGGATTCAAATTGAAAGAAATAAAAGAAAAAAACAGAGAATATGCTGTGTATTATTGATCAAACTTCATATCTAATCACAAAAACTCCTTCATGACCTCATCAACCTCATCCCTTGACCAACCCCTGCTGATCAGGACAGCCCTGATATGGTCGGGGTTGAAGCCTTTGGTGTAGAGATCAAGGACAGATGAGCGCGCAGCACCCATATCCTTAGGATGACCGAAGAGACCATGCTTATCAAGCTCAGAATCGATGCTCTGATGCATGCCTTTCATTGCTTCATCAATCATCTCAGGCTTCCAGCCGCAGTTGATCAAAGCTGTCCTGAGCTGCTGCTCAGTAAAACCATTCTCCCATAAGGACTCATAGACCTGAGGCAGGCCTTCCTTCAATGCTCCGGATGAGGAAGGCTTTGAAAGCCGGGCAAATGCGATATCAGCATAAAGCCTGTCCATCACCTCTGAAAAAGCCTTGACAATGGTTTCTCTCGGATAACCCATCCTCAAAAGCACAGGTATTATCATCTTCTCAGTGTCACCCTTATGCCAGTTGGCCCTGAAAAACTTCTGCAGAGTGTGAGCAAGCTCCAGCTCATCATCAGTGGCCTTGAAACCATGCTCCTTGACCCCTCTTTCCAGATCCGATATCATCATGAAGACATAATCCACTTCCTGAGGGCTCCAGCCATGCATGACAACAGCCTTCCTTATCATGTCCTCCTTGAATCCAGAAGAGAGCTGCTGATATATGTAATTGAAGAGCAAAGTCACTTCCCTCCTGACACCTGCCAGAGTCACGGCAGCACTGCCTGCTCCGGGCTTTGCAGCTGCCAGAGAAGCCGGCGCTTTATGGAAAATCTTCTCCCTCTCAAGATAGACCCCCACTCCTGCGCCAAGCAGAACAATTATCAGTATCAATATTATTATCGGCCAGAACCAGCTGAATCCTGAAGGAGCCTCGACAACCTGGCAAGGCCTGCAAGGACCGCCACAATCAACACCAGACTCTCCCTGATTCTGGATACCATCAGAGCATGAGACCTTCGGAGCACAAGCAGCACATGGGCCGCCACAATCAATGCCTGACTCACCCTGATTCCTGATCCCATCATAGCATGTAGCTGCAGGAGCAGGCAAATCAGAACATGGCTGGCATGGACCGCCACAATCAATGCCTGACTCACCCTGATTCCTGACCCCATCATAGCAGGATGGGGCTACAGACGGAGCCTTCGGAGCACAAGCAGCACATGGGCCGCCACAATCAATGCCTGCTTCCAACTGGTTCTGGATACCATCAGAGCATGTCGGCCTGACAAAAGCGCTTCCGCCGCCTTTCAGGACAAGAGGAGAACCCCCCTTCATTACCAATGGAGAACCACCAGTAGACTGCTGGCAATCCGGATCATCTGAATCTATGTATCCATCAAAGTCATCATCAATCCCATTAGTGCATTTCTCAGTGACTGAATTGTCGAACACCAAAAGGAATGCAGACAATGAATTTACATTGACAGCGAACTGGCCTGAAGAAACAAGAGTCGTGGGCGTCTTCCTTGAGGCATAATCCACAGTACCATTATAATCAAACTGCCAGATCTTATACTTAGATGAATCCGGGTATGAATCATTATAGAAGCCTAGTGTGAATGGCTTCGTGAATATGGACTCATTCTCCACAGAGAACTCAGCTGCATCAACCGAGGAATATCTCAATCCAGGCCCAAGCAGCATGGAACTGTTGGCAAAAGAGGAAGCAGCCATATCATTCACAGTTATATTGGGAGTCATGGAAGATGCGACATTCTTCATGTACAGGTATGACCGTCCATCAGCGCTCACAATCCTGAGATTGTAATTGCCGCTGGCAGGCACAAAGAACTCATTCTTACCTGAGACTGCAGTAAAAGGCGAGCTTGGAAGCTCTGCGTCTGTAGTCAGGTTAAGGACATGGACAGTGGCAGTCTGATCGGTGTTTATTATTATGCTTGAAGCGCCGCAATCCGAGACTGAAAATGATGCAGTATCAGTGACCCTGTTGCCCTGAGAATCATTGGCCCAGAAAACAACATTATAACTGCCGACAGGCAAAATAGGTATGCCTGACACAAGGGTATCATAATAAGCATACTCATCAACAATAACACCCAGCGGAACAGGCCTTGGAGTGAAGAATGAACTGTCCAAGTAGGCTTTGAGAGTCCCTGAAGATGTTGATATGTTCGCATGCAAAGAGATATCGTACAGTGTCCTAAGACTTGCCACCAATGTGAGATTGTCACCGAGACAGATGCTGGAATGGACTGTGCTGAAATCATAAAGCGCGAGAGGCGAGGTGCTGTAGATGAATGAAAGATTCCTCGTGTCAGTGCTGAAATTGACATACCCGACTGTCTCATGGCCGAAGTCAGTCACATTGACCGGATAAGATCTCAGTCTCGTGGCATTTGTGTGCACTATCGGCAGTATGGCATGACCATCTGAATCAGTCACACCGACAGAGGAAGCAAGCGCAACATTCCTATCAGGCACAGGGCCTGAAGTGCTGTTAATCAGCCTGAACGGATAATACCTTGTTACAGTCGATGTGGCAGGCCAGCGCAGCAGGCTGTTAATCAACATGCCACCATAGAGCGTTATGTCAGAGTTCTCAGCAACAAACAATGACAATCTTGAGTCTGATGCATTGAAGACAGACACACCGGACATGTTGAGCAGGTTGAAATAAGAATCCTGCGATGACATATATGAATCTGAGGTCAGGCGCACATTATTCAGAGTGGAAGAGGCCATCGAAGCCCTTGAACCTGCAAAGCCGATGTAATTATTCGGAGCAGTCACATTGATGAAGAAAATATTAGCACCCGCCTGGGCCTGTATGAGTGCAGATTGTATGGCCTTATCCACACAGATGACAGTCCTGTCTATGTTCCATACACCAGCAGGATTATTGCAGTTCAGATCGCCCTGCTCGAAAACCAGCGGTGTCGAGTTCAGGAAAGTGAACTGGCCCAGATAGATCGAGGATACATTCACCCTGAATGCATCTGCTATCGAATCATTTGTAGTGACAATGACAGGCCTGATATAACCATCTGAGTCAGTCACCCCTGTCTTCATGACAGACGATGAGTTATAGACCTTCATGGTGACCCCCGGCAGAGGATTCTGCCTGCCCGGTGTCATGAGCCTGATCGGATATGCCCTTTCCACAGATGAATTAGGCCTGAAACTGACTGAACCGAAAGCCAATGAACCCTTCAGGAAAACCCTTGCCCCATCCATGACACTGAAGCTGCCAAGCGTGCTCTGCTCATAGGATTCGACTGATGATGAAGAGTGCATATTGACATGGCTGAAAACTGAACCACCCATATAGACCACAGATGAGCCATATGACCTGAGAGCATCAAGCGAAGAGCCGACAACATAAGTCCTGGAATCCATGAATGAATGGAGATTCACATGTGACACATCAGACCCGCGGATATCCAGCCGGACATTGCTGCCAGGAGAGTATATATCCTGTATCGTGAAAGTGACATTGCTTCCGGATGATATATTATCAAAGAGCAGGTCCTTCCTCTTCTCGGAATACACAGTCAGGTCAGCAAGGGTGGAATTCACCACATAATTATTAGAGGCCTGCCTAGCAACCAGCTCAAGCTCCCTGAATGTCGTATTACTGAGATAAGCATGGAAATGATCATTGGTGAGGTTCCTGTCAACGTCAGTGAAATCATTGAAATCCATCAACCCGAAATAATAATTGTTCCCGTTCTCCAGGATCAGCCTGTTGAAGCTGACATTATCCAGCCTCAGTGTCCCTGAATCAGACACCCTGAAATTCACATTACCTATATCTGTATCGGACAGATTAGCAGACAGGCTTGATGAGGATGAGCCTATCTCATCAGTGACCACGGAATTATGGAAATCCTCAAGCACGATGTTGTTGTTGCCATTGGAGTCTATCGTAAGATTCCCTATTGTCGAGTTGACGGCGATGAGCGTGGCATTATCAGCCAAGAGGACATCTGTGAAATTAGACCTGATGAATCTGGCATAAGCGCTCCCGACAATCTCCACATCAACTGTTATGTCCTCATCGACACAGAGAGCCAGGGTGTCTATCACCCAAGGATCAGAAGACGGAGAGCATGGACCTATGCCGAACATGCCGGTGACCCACGGCGTGCCATTCACAAAGAGGTCAGCAGGCAGTATCTTCACCCTATAGCTGAATGACGGCTCAACTGATGAAGTGTCCCAAACATAGGTGTACTGGCCGGATGACGGCTGACCTGTTATGGCTGTAATGTTAGTCCATGTAATATTATCTGCCGAATAGAACAGATAGAAACTAGCCGCATCTGCATCAGGATCAGTATAATTCCATCTTATCGTAACATTGTCCGAATAAATCCGGCCTACAACAGGAAGATCCACACCCGTGATATTCGGGGGCAAGTTATTCGCGTTGACCTGCATCACAATATTTGTCCTTGTGATGTTATCTGTGACAAGCACATAAGCAGTCCTCGGATAGGAATCAGGATAAGAGCAGGCAATGGCAATATCGGCATTGTCTGAACCGGTCGGGATCAATGCAGTGTCCCACTCAGGCAGGCCATGGACATCACAGTCATACCTGTACCATATATCATCAGAATCAGCATCCCAGACAGTCAGGTTCAGCCAGACATCCTCCCCTGGCAATGCAGGCCTGGCATTTGTGACACTGCTCTCAATGTAAGGCGGGGCGTTGCCCACAGGCATCAAAGTCGAATTCTCATATGTAAGATCCTGATTTGAATAATTATCTGCGGGAGAGACAGCGCATTTCAGGGTATCATCCTTCCTGAAGATGAAACTGTTCCTGTTAGCTGCAGTCAGGGGAAAGTTGAAAATGGTGCGGTTTGTCTGGCCAGCCATCAACTGGTAGCTGCCGGCTGTCCTATTCAGCTTATACCACATGAATAAGGCGGCGGATTCATCCTCAAGATCCCCGTCAGGATCAACATAATCATACTTGCACTCGAAAACTGACACTGAAGACATCTCAGAGACGACAGTGTCCTGGCCATAATTGGCAAATGAAGTGCGCCTGATATCCCCGGTAGAGACCTCATAATCATTGTCTAGGTCTGCATATAACGGCTCACCGTCATCAAACACACTGTCCTTGTCCTTATCAAAATACCTGTCAAGCTGATGGAAAGCCAAAAGCAGACCAGCTCCCGGGGTGCCTGAGACAATATTGTCTCCGCCGAACACAATTGACCCGGCACCATATTCCGGATCAGGATCATAAAGCCTGATATCCCCTGCTGAGACATCGCCTGACTCATCAAGGTCATTATATATCGGCTCATGATCTGAATAAGTCGCATTGATATACGGATCTATGGAATTGACAAAACCGACAGTATAAGCAAATGACTTCAGAGACGAGCTTACATTTATTATGCAACTCAGAGGGAAAACCTCCTCCCCGGCATCATACCTGAAGTTACCATTTGTATCAGAGACGATGCAGTCTCCAGGGGTGTACACGCCGGTCTTGCTGCTAGGATAATATTTCTGATCAGTCGACTCAAATTTGACCAGAACTACACCGATATCTGAATCCGGAGGATCATAAACACCATTGGAATTTGAGTCAATCACAATCAGCTCCCCGCCTGTGTAGTTGCCGCTTGAATCCCCATCGACATACCTCTCAACTGAGAAGCCGCGCAACGGGAATCCTATATCAGTCCTGAAATCAGAATCAGGGAAGAGCTCTTCCTGGCTCTCATAAGTGGCAGGTCCGATCCTGACATTGGCCGCGTCGGGCGCATGGTTTATCGAGATGTTCTTCGACATCACATCACAGACACCTGAAACACTGCACAGGCCGAAATAGACTGTAACATCATCAAATTTGGCGAAATTCGAAGAAGTGCAGTCAGGCCTTGATGCGTTTGTCGTGCCTGAAGGCGATGGGGCATAGCAGAACATATGATTCTGGCCGCAGCCATCATCAAGCGTGATATTGGGGCTATCACATACATACATCACGAACCTTGTAGCATAGTTCGCAGACCATTCAAGAGAGAAGTTCAGGACCTCGCCGGTATTGAACAGAGTATTGTTGTCATACATGCCAAATCCTGACAGAGTCCTAACCGATGTGTTTGTGATCCCAAAATGATTGGCCGGGACCGGGACAGCATTCGGCACTGAATCCTCCCATGTGGTGTTGAACCCGTCATAAGCAGAGACATTGCAAGTCCAATTCCACCCCAATGTGAGCCATGATGAGGTCAGCTTCTGGGCAGCCGGGGGATACTTGGTGCCGTTCAGATACCATGTGAAGTTTATCTGGAGAGGATCGCTGTCTGCATCAACAGCTGTGTAATTGCAGATGTAATAATCTGTGTGATTATCCAGCCAGACATCCAATACAGGCAATGCATTCTGGATCACTTCAACTGATGAATTATAGAATATGGAAGACTTCAAACCATAAACATCCTTAGGCTTCACACCGCAGAAAACAGCATCATACCTGCTGAACTTCTGCGTCTGCTGATTGCTGAGTGTCGAGGCATTATAAGGCAGCTTATTGAAGACACCATTATTATCATATGATATGAACCACCCGAATTCTGTCTGATGATCATCCACATCCTGGAAAATGGTATCAGAGCTGTTATAATCATAGCTGCAGTTCAAGGTGGTCCCGGCATCAAAGTAGTAAGGATCAACGACCGATGAATCCAGAGCAGTCATGTTGAATGGATTTGACTTAGGCTCATGATTCACATAGAAAACATCATCATAATTGCCTGAGCATTCATTATCCTCATCACAGAGCATCATATAATATCCCTGGGACCCATTGTCAGATGATCTTGTGGTATAATTGAAACTTATTGGATATGCAGAAGCAAGGCTTCCCTGATAGATAGTGCGATCTATGCAGCCTGTCGGCTGGATAAATGGGGAATCACAGACAATCAGCCTGACCTCAGAGCCATCATCCTGCCAAAAGACATCGAAAGGCAATACAGAACCCTCATTCCAGGGATTATAGAATGTTGAAGGCTCATAAACAAATGTGATGCTGGGTGTTGTCGTCGCCGGAGGCACATCAGAGATGTTGAGAGTGCCAGATGATGCACTGTGGCCATAAACCCATTCATCATGGGGTGTCACAGAACAATACCACTGGTCGCCTATCTCTATATTGCCATTTGTCATGATGCTGTAATTCCTGGACAGATTCGTGTTGTCATAGCTGAAATACAAGCCGAATGCGGTGTCAGAAGCACGCTTCACGAACCAGTCAATCCTGAACTTCGAGATATTGCTGTCCGGATCTGCTCCAGTATAGCTGCAGTTAAGGTTATCAGACTCCAGATACAGCAAGTCCCCATTCATGTCTGTTATGCTGACAGATGTCGTGTTCGGCCTCTGATTATAAAAAACACTCCCCCCAACCCATGTGAGACCAGAACACTCATAGCTTTCATCACAGACAATAACAGTATAATTCTCTGAACCGGCTGAACCGAAAGGAACAGTGTAAGTCGCTGTAATCGGATCAGCAGAATCCAGGGCATGAGACTCATGGAAAGTTCTGGCCTTGCATCCAGAAGCGAAAGCGCCCTGACTGTCGCATATATACAAATAGACAGCATCGTTATCCTCATCTATCCAGTCCACTGTAAAGGTTATGTTCTCATATTCGCTGGTCATTGATGCATCTGACGACGTGTCTGTAACCTTATGAACCCTGGGCTTGCCATAATCATTGGCCACAAGATGAGCGGCAGATGAATTAACTGGGGTCCCGGAAGACCATGCATCTGAAGGAGTTGCTTCACATACCCAGTAATCACCATACAAGGTGTTGCCATGCGACAGGTATTGGGTATTGGCAGTATTGTAGAGCACATAACCACCAGCACCCCTCTTCAGATACCATCTGTAGGTGATGCCCAATTTTGTTGAAGCATTATCATCCTGGTCAGCCAGTGTGACGCTGCAGTTCAGGTTGTCAGATTCATTGGCTCCTGACGGCAAGATCTCAATTGACTGGACCTGCGGCTGATGATTCACAGTGAAGTTGCCCATTGATTCTCCTGGCAGTGTCTCAAAATTAGAGCAGAGCCAGTTGCCACCAACCTTGCCACCTGTGTCATCACAGATCATGATCCAATAATGCATAGTACCATTGTCAGATGGCTGGACTGTATATTCAAGCTCGAGAGTCCTGTCAGATGTCCAAGCCTGATAGACATACTGTGAACCTGGGTACAGGCAACCGGTCTTGTCGATGGTCGAGTTAGAGCAGATATATACCTGGACCTGCTCATTCGGGTCAGCATCATCTTCCCACTCGATGCTGAAAGTGACCTTGTCGCCCACATTAGTCCTGCCGACAGAATCATCAGAGTAAGAGACAATGTAAGGGGCTAATCCTCCCTGGCCATCATCTGTGGTGATAGTGACCCATGGAGTTGAGTACTGGTCACCATAGACATGATCATCGAAAGGAGTGATGCGGCACTGCCACTGGTCGCCGGGTAGGGTGTTACCGTGCGCAACATAAACATGACTCGGAGCCTGATACGGATATTCCTGGCCATTCCTTATTACATACCATAAGATGTCAGATGTGACATTGTTCGGCCATTCTGCATCAGTCACATTCTGCACTTCACAGAAGAGATTCGAGTAATCAGGATAAGTCGAAGGCCTTGAGATATAGGTTATGTTCAATGAAGGATGAGTGTAAGTCGATCCATCCTGCGCGATGTACAATGTCCTCTTGCTCCCCAGTATCATCCTCGGCAGATAAACATAATAGATGCCCCTATCTGTCGTCAAAGTCAGTATCTGGGGCTTGGTTGTGTTGGCTGTCACAGAGACAGAAAGGTTGCCATCATCATTCTTCTGGTTCAGGTCATAGAAGAACAATGTATCATCCATATAACCAAGACTGTCCGATGAGCCTCCCCTTGACCAGTTTATATACAACCTGCCTCCTGATGATAATATTCCTGTGGTCTCATCTGTTGACATGAAAATCAAGTCCTGAGCAAGCAATGGCTGGACCTGCCTGTAGAACGGATAAGGCATGATCCTCAGGCTCCCGACTGTAGGCTTCATGTTGATGCTGAAATTGTCATGCCATGGAACAGAGCACTGGCCGCTGGAATCACAGATCGCAGCCCAATACTCTATAGGTGACCCCGGGTCTGAAATATTCATGTGCGGCTCATCCCCAACAACAGTGTAAGTGCAGGAAACCGGGGTGGATCCTGAAAATGGGGATTCGCAATAAGCGTGGCCGAACTGGCACCCTGAGTGGGTATAATTCTGCCGGAATTCCTTATCGCAGATGACAAGCCTTGCATCCTGATTATCAGAATCTGACCAGTAAGCAGTGAACTCAGCCTTCTGCCCCACATTAATCCTTGCACTGTCAGAGCCATCAGAGTTGTCCACGAGGTTCCAGAGATCAGGCCTGTGATTACCTCCCACAACAAAGACAGAAGACCATGCATTCTTGGAATCATCATGGAAATGATGCTCATCCCAGACTGACACCCTACAACGGATCCTGAAGCTGATATTAAACTCAGAATCATCCAAGACATTAAAGGGTGAAGTAAAATTCCTTACCAGTACATCATTCTCATCCTTAATCTCCCACCAATAACCGCCAAGTGTATGTACAACCGGGCCACCCTCATCATCGCCATCCTTGTCATAGAATGTGTAATTGCAGTAAAGATCTGTGTATGTGTCTGCATCCTCAGGGGTAATGTGTACATCCTGCGCTTCAGGTGCGTGATTCACAACATACTGATCATTGGATGTCGTCATGCTATTATATATCTGCGACCAGGTGCCGAAATAATAATCCCTGAACCTCACATAATAAGTGTTGAGGGGATCATCATCCTCCTGAGCAGTGTAGAGACAATAGCCACACCCATAAGGACAGAGGAACTGCATATAATCATAGCTGCTATAAGGAGGACCGAGTTCGCAAATCATGCCTGAGTCATCCTTTATAGTGCACAGGCATCCTGATTGGTCAAGCTCATTGCACCCTGCACAGTTGGATTCCTTGCAGAAGTAGACCTCTGCATATGAATAAGAAGTCCAGGAAGCCTGGAACCTTATCTCATCTGAGACATTCGTATAAGGAGCGCCAGTATCATTATCAAAAGATGAGAGTGTTATCCCAGTCACAGGGGTATAACCATAGCAATCTCCTCTCCAGCCGACCTTATCATTCGGGTTATCACAGCAGACAGTTATGTTCATGACATTGGGCGCTGTAAGATTAGTCGGCGTGCCATTTATCACACTGCCTGTCTTCAGATATTCACCTGCATCATCACCGCAGCATTCCAAATCAGTGCCTGTATCATACTCACCAAAGATGTGATTCTCAGAGCCATTGACCCAGGCTCCCGCATAGTCACAATAATTCACACCTTCGCAAAAGTTAGCACTGTTATCACAATCATACCAATCATTCACAGAACAGGAAACCCTCTCTCCTGAAAATGTGTATGATAAACCGCTCGTGTAACATACATCATTATGGACACAGTCGCTCTGATTATCACAGCAGGCATCATCAGAAGGATCATCACCCTGCACCCTGATCCCCGGGTAGTCATTCTCTGCAACACAATGGCCGAATGTCTTCCAGATATATGCTTCCTTATTGCCGGAACTGAAATTCCCGCAGCATCCTGGCTGGCCACCGGAGCCGACTTCCCAGTCAAATTCATAATATGGGTCAATGACGCCTCCATCCCAATACCAGTCATGATTCTCACAGAATTCCTCATTGCCATCTTCTGGAGTCAGCATTTCATATTCTTGAGCAAAAACTAAAGGTATTATCAGAAGAATAATCAGTAATGCATACCACAATTCAACCTTCCTGCCGGTGTTTGCCTTTCTCATATCACATCAAGGTTCCCTTTCTTCCTTCTCCTGTAGCTCTGCACAGAGGCCTCCAGATTCTTCTTGCTCATCCTGATCCTGTCAGCTTTCTCGAAAAGCTCTGGCACTATCTTCTCATCTGACTCGAGATCATGCGGACTTATCTTCTTCAGGAGAATTCCCTCATCTGAAATCGAATAAACATAGAAACCTGTACCTTCGTCTATATCAAGCTCAGACCGTATGTCTTTCGGGATGACGATCTGACCCCTTGCGTCTGCCTGCACTATCTTTGGGTATCGCTTCAAAAAAAACCCCTATTACCTCTTTTCCTTAACTTTTACTGATATTCAGATAAAAATATTGAATATTTGATATAATGTCTTATTTTAATCCGAATATTTGGATTTTAAATGATTTTTATCTGAATGTTGACTATTTTTTCTGAATTTAGGAAAACTTCTATTTAAAGCTATTTATTTTAAGCATGAGAAGGGCTTGTATTTATATTTTTCTGAAAATCAGATTAATTATCTGATAAAAATACATATTATCTGAAAATCAGAATTATGGTGATTTCAATCAGGACTGAAGCCAAGAATAACTATATATAAACAACAGATAATTACAATTGATATGGCAAAAGAGACATTCATGCTGGTGTCGCTGCAGGAAGCGAAAGCCAAGAAACTCGCACAAGTGCTGAGCAATGAGACATCGAGACAGATACTTGACTTACTGGCCAAAGGGGACAAGACAGAGAGCCAGATAGCGAAAGAGCTCGACCTCCCGATATCGACAGTGCACTACAATATGAAGCATCTGATGCAGGCAAGGCTAGTGAAGGCTGATGAATTCCACTATTCTGAGAAAGGCAAGGAGGTGCTCCACTATTCTTTGACAAACCAGTTTGTCGTGATTGCGCCGACATCAGAAGAGGGCATGCTTGACAGACTAAAGAGGATACTGCCTGTGTTCGGCTTTGTAATAGTCGGGGCCGGGATTGTAGGATTGCTTTCAAGGATGTTCACCGGATTCGGGGCATCCAATACAAAGATGCAGACAGCATCACTTGGGGTGATGGCAGAAAGAAGCGCAGATGCTGTGGCCCCGCTTGCAGCTGAAGCAGGAGACATGGCAGCAGCCGGAGCCAATGCAGCATCTGGTGTGCCTGCAGAAATCAACATCATCATCTGGTTCCTAGCAGGATCATTCTTTGCACTGATAACCTACCTCATATGGGAATATGTATACACCAGGGTGAGAAAATGAGAAAAGAGGCAATAATTCTTACAGCAATATTCACAGCATCCCTGCTGATATTGGGAGGGTGCCAGAACATGCCATCAGACAAGGCAGTCCCGCCAAAAGACTTCTGCAGAGAAGATGCAGACTGCATATGCCAAGGCATAGACCTTGAAACAAATGACTGCTTCCTCGGGAACAGGGAGTATCACCAGACTGACAAGGTGGACAAAGAAAGGGACTGCGCAGACTTCTGCACAGGATTCGCGAACAACCTCCAGATAAAATGCCTTGCAAACAAGTGCCAGCAAATAGTGAAAGAGGAGTTCAGGGAGAAGACAAAAAGGTGTGCAGAAGATGCAGACTGCGTGCCTTCAGAATGCTGCCATGCGACAGAATGCGTACACAAGGATTTCGCGCCAGACTGCTCAGGCATAATGTGCACAATGAACTGCGAACCAGGCACAATGGACTGCGGTGGCAGATGCGTGTGCGAAGCAGGAAGATGCACGGCGCAGATACCAGAGCAATAGCTTTTTAAATTATTATGTCTTTTCGGCATAGATGAGAAAAGAGGCAATAATCATCATATTCTTCTTAATGATATCCCTGAGCGGGTGCGCTGAAGTCCGGGATGACCAAGCAGATGAAATCCTGCAAGACATGACAAAGGAACAGATGAGACCTGATGAGACAGCACATCGCGCAGAACTAACAGCAGAAGACGGGACAAGACTGGCTGCATCATACTATGACAGGCCAAGCACAAAAGGCATAATCCTGCTGCACATGCTCAATGGGAACAGGAATGACTGGCATGAATTCGCAAAATACATGAAAGATTATCAGGTGATAGCACCGGACTTCAGAGGGCATGGAGAGAGCGAAGGAAACCTGAGAGAGTTCTCGGAAAATGATTACAGCAACATGGTGCTTGATGCGAAGGCTGCAGGGGAGTATCTCAAATCAAGAGGGGTTGAAGAGCTATATTCCATAGGAGCATCCATAGGTGCAAATATCGCACTGCAGTACGGAATACAGGAAGACCTTGTGAAAAAAGTTGTGATGCTGAGCCCCGGACTTGACTACAAAGGGGTCACCAGCGAAAACATAAATGATTTTGACAGACCAGCATACATCATAACGAGCAGTGAAGACACATACTCAGCAGAGAGCTCAAAAGAATTATACGGCCTGGCAACAGACCCGAAGAAGCTCGAGATATACTCAGACATAGGGCATGGGACAACGATGCTCGAAAAGAGACCAGAACTCATGCAGGAAATCAAAGCATGGATAGAAAAAGGTGGATAAGATGAAAAGAATAATGATCATATGCCTGATCGGAACCCTGTTAATGACAATGGGTTGCACACCAAAATACAGCCAGCCATTGGAAGACATGACATTCTGCACAACAACAGACGAATGCACAACAGTCATACCCAGGGGGTGCTGCCAGTGTCCTGTGGCTATCAACTCCAGGTATTTAAACCAGATAGACCAGACCATTGAAAACTGCGATGCAGTGAGATGCGCGGCATGCCCGGATTTCGTAGTCGAATGCGTGAGCGGGAAATGCGCATTGAGGACATACCGAGAGAGATGAATCAAGCCACTTTCAAAATATGATATGGCAGGGGACAATGTTTCACTGTCCTATTGAGACCAGGCAACCTCTTATTGTCTTTCGGCAAGACAAGAATGAAATGCTGATTAGCACCATACACATGAGGTGCATACAGCTTCCCCCCTAATTGCTCAACAAACCTCCTGACACCAAACAAACCAAAACCTGTACCTTTGGAAGATCTGCCTGTCTCAACACGCTCATCACCTATCCCTGTAAGACCCTGGATCATACAAAGAGATGCCAGATCACCAGCAGAGATCAGATACATATGCAAAGGATTATCAAGATAATTGACAAGATTCTGCCTTAAATTCTGATCAATACCGACAATATCCCTGCCCTCCTTAATCATCAAGCCAACCTTCCTCATGATAGAATCAAGAGAAACACCCCCACCAGAATCAGCCACAGAGAGATAATAAGCATCCCTTATCTCACGTGTCTCAATTGACATCATCGGAACATATGGCATGGCATCTGATCCATGCCTCCAGAAATCATCATTAAATTTCTTTGCAGCATTATTAGTCAGGTTGTATAAAATGCTAAGAAACATGCTTTGAGAACCACAAGGGAGATATTTCAATTTATCATCAATAATAATCTTGCCGCCCCCTGGAATATCATCAGGACCAACAATAGGCACAAGACCAAAATTATGGAAGAGACGCCCTTGCGCCAAAGAAGATACATCAGTGGAGATGGCCCCGATATCAATATCATTCTCTGAAACCGGAGCAACAGCATGATGCATGAGCAATTCAACAGCAAAATATGCCGGGAACTTGACAACACGACTGACAATAGGCTCATCAAACATCCTAGCAAAACCATCCATAAATCCTTTATCGGCAGAGTAAATACCTGCAACAAGCTCTCCTAGATTTGAGAATACATGGGCTAAATCATGATCAAACTGAACCCTGTAATCAGAGAGGGGGGTATCTTCGTAAACAGGATCAAGATCCCAACTAAGCGAACCTGGAACAATCTCTTCAACCCTACCAGCTATACCAGCGCATTTTAAGATAACAACAGAATATTTCAAGAGCTTTTGTGCAATATTTGGACTAAAAAAACCAAACTTAGCAGAATCTGAAATGTCTTCAGCGTTGGCAATCATATTGTATCTTCCCATATCTGAAGCAAAAACTGAAGGGATATCAGGAGTGAAAGAATTAATCCGATCATATGATTCCTGCACACGCTGATTCAAGATGCTGTCAGATAAGCTCATTCGGATATCTTAACATGACTTCTTTAAATATTTTATTATTATTACTATCTAATAGTAGTATAAAAAAGAATATAATAAAATTAATCATGTATGAAAATTAATGGGGACAATGAGGCTGTTTAAGAGATTAATAAACCAGAAACCCTGTATTTGTGTTGAATTCTGCCTGGCCTGATAATCACAAAGAAAATTTGACAGTCCTGACTTTGTTTATCAAATTCGCTGCGCGAATTTGGGCTTTATCCAGTCAAATTTTCCAGCCAGTAAACAAGAAAGGCAGAGAAGCATGCGCTTGATGTCAGCGTTTATTTACAATCTTCTGGACAATTACAATCATTTTCTAAGTAAACACCCCCATCACAGTTTCCATCCCCACATTTAAAACAAGCCATTCTTGATGCACCTATCGTACTCGGTGTCACAGAACAATCTTTTTCATAATGGGCAATTTTTATTGCTTTTAATCCGGGGCAACATGATTCAGAATTATCCAAATCCACTGTCTGATAATCCCTGATACACGGTTTTTCTTCACCAGTACAATCTTCTGGGCAGTTACACTTATTCTCTTCATGTTCAGTATTGCAAACACCATTACCACAAGGTGCGCAAATTGATAATCCACCTATGGAAATAGGTCCGGGACACTCACCTTGATATCCTCCCTGCCCATTGATTGGTTTTAGGCCATTACAGCAAATTTCATTTGGGATGGGGATTGTGTTACCCTCTGAGGAACATGATTTTACTGATGGCTTGTTTCTAATAACAAAAGCCCCGATTGAGATAATGCTAATCATTAATAAAATGAAGATAAATGTGATTGTTTTTTTGCTCATATAGATATAAATAAGTGGATTCTTTATAAAATTTACTTACAGCTGGTTTGTAATTGCACATAATCCAGATTCATCATCACAGAGAAGGTGTAAATTTTAACCCATCCTGAAGCTTACTTTCTGATATAAATAGAGGCATCACATTTGTGATTTTTGGTGATGCAAATGAAAGCCATAAATTGGACAATAATCTTGATATTTTTGGCCAGCTGTGTGACAGCCTCAATGCCATATCCAGCCCAAGGATTTGGAGTGAGCGAATATTATTCAGTATATTTTGACGGAGAGGGAGAAGCCACAGTAGGAGCAAAACTGCAAGTAACTGATTATGATGGAAAGCTTGAGAAGATAACAATAGAGGTGCCAGGACAATCAAGGATGATACATACACTCCAAAGAGTCGGCGCGGGATATTCCAAGATAGAATACAACAAAGAGACCCTATCAAAATCAGTGAAGTACACACTCTATCTTGAAGATGAACTGGAAGAAGGAGAGATGGGAGATATAATACTCTACTATAAAGCAACAGGATATGCAGATGAGAAGTTAGGGGTGTTCGGGTTTGACTTCGAAAGCATCAAATGGAAGTATGACACAGATTATGCAAGAGTGGCTGTGAATGTCGGGCCAGATTTGTATCTCAAAGGAGGGGAGAGCAGGATAGACTATCGGCAGAACCTTGTCTCATTCGAAGCAGCATCAACAAAGATGGATTCTGCTGCGATAGAAGGATTCGGCAATTCAATAACATACCAAAGCGGGTATGTAAAGGAAGCAAGAGGACTTGATCCATGGGAGAGCTTCCATGTAGAAGGGGAATACTCAAAGAGCCGGTTCTCAATCCACAAAGGAAAGATAATATTAGGCCTTCTAGGAACATGCATAGTAGTGTGGCTGCTTGTGCTGATTATTGGAAAGATAAAATTAAGAAAGCCAAGGAGCAAGACTGTCAGAGTGATAGGAGCTGGGGCAGCATCTGCGTTTTTATTCACAATCAGCTGGAGCCTGATGTACTACTCGATCAGGTGGATGGACAGGATGATGAGAAGCAGGCAAGAAGAGCTCATCATGCCACTGATTGCTGTGATGGCAGCAGGGCTGATGCTTGCAATAGTGTTCGGACCACCAATCTATATCGGACTGAGATATGGATTTGGGAGTGGATTGATGACATTCATCTCATTCATTGCAGCATTATTCCTGATAATAATATTTCTGGTTGTCTTCATTAATGGAAGCAGCCATATAGGGCCGATGCATGCAGTTGCTGAAATAGCAATGAGTGTCTAGACGCGACTAAACGGCAGCAGAGAAGGTGAGGGATTAGTCGATTAGACGCTCATTCGCTATGATCACAGAAACCAGAATCATCTGCATCAATAAACCTGTTGCATGAACCAGGAGCAGGATCAAGAGCCATACCAAAAGGACAGGATGATTGCGGCTCTGGAGCTGAGGGCCCGGTGACTTCTGCAGCAGTGCAGCCTGCCAATAATATCATGCAAACAATAAGAATGGGCGCGACTAAACGGATCATTGAGACCTCCTGAAGAATGATCTTGTCATTGCAGCAATCCATCCCCAATGGAGGATCAGATGGACAAGGACAAGAAGACCCATGACAACACCAGACAAATCATGAACAGGGTTGATAATCCTGAAATCAACCCAGCCAAAGATGATGCCAAACTTCACAGCCAAGAACTTTATGAGACCTGTGAAGAAAACCAGGAAAAAAGAAATTGCCAGCAGGAGATCTACAAAGTAATTGAGCTTAGCCCTATTCATCTTTTCATCAACTCTTTCATCATCCCAGGGATGTCCTTCTTTGAGATATCATCAGTCTTCTTTGCCACAGCAAACAATGGAAGACCCAGGACCATGATGATCGCAAGAAAAAGGCCCATGCCGAACTGGAAATCAATGCCCTTGTAGATGCCGAAGATGATAATAACTGCAAAAAGGAAAGAGACAAGAACAACATTCCTTATGATGCGCTCATAATGGTCATACCTTATCCAAAGATCAAACAATCTCAACACAAAAACCTTATCCTGCTTGTTCATGCATATCACCCTTCTTTCAATGCCAAAACATCATTCCCAAAATATTATTTTAAAATAATATTATCAATCACTTTGCCAATCACTTCGATAGCTTCTCAAAGAGATGCACAAAGACATCCTTCGGGACATCAAGGCCGGCTGCAACAAAAGCTTCAGCCAAGGCCTTAGGCCTCTTATCATCATACTCATCATATCTGCCTGGAAGCCTGAAATTATACAGATTCGAGATGGTGTGCTCATTCATGTGACCCTCATTGATCTTCAGGGACACAGGCTTTGAGTTCTCCCTGATCATCCTGGCATCCTTGTCATAATGATAGCCATCCAGATGGACTTTCTCATCAATCATGAAGCCATGCTGGGAAAGCTCAAAAAGAACAAGGTCACCCACTATCTTATCATAATCATTCTCAGAAATATATGCCTGGATATCCTTGTTTATGAAGCTCGAGAAATCCTTCTTTGCCTTGGGAAGCTCAACAGTCCTGCCAAGATACTTGAGTGTCTTCTGCCGGGCAGTCTTCCGCTTCTTGTCCCATGTATTGGAGACAAGATAAGAATACCGCACCCCCTTTATCTTCTTCAATCTCACAAACATTTTCTGGCTTAGGCACCAGTCCTTTTAAAAAGGTTATTGTTTTGGAGAATATAAAAGAAAATGAAAAATCAAAATTTGAAGCGCTTCTCAAGCCTTATTGCAGAGTTGATGTCCCCAGAATCTAAGTCCTGGGAAAGCTCTAATCTAACCTGGAGATCATCCCTGGTGTAACCGCCGATGAGACCGGCAGATCTTGTGTGCGAATCAGGATCCCTGACATCTGAGTATGAAGCGCCAAGCCAGAATCTGCCGCGGACAAACTTCAACACTTCTCCGCTGACATCTCTTGTGCCTTCGGATGGGCTGATATATCTAAATCTCAAACAGAGATCCTTACCTCTCTGATCCATCTCCGGCACAATGTACCTGAATGGGTTAGATGCGATGAACTCAGCATCATTGCCCATGAGATCATCATCCAACATCCCTATTGAATCCCCGAGCGTAAGGGCATCAACACCAGTTGAATCCAAGGAAGCATCCACACCATAAATCCTCAGATCAGAACACCGGCCTCTTGTAAAGAATGCCTTGAAGACAGGTCCATGGTCGTTCGGCATGGAAACAACGTAAGTGTCTGAGCTGTTGCGATGCGCATAACCCAAGAAAACAGGATCGAAGAAGATGAATGCATCACCCCTGAACTCATCCTTGCCACCCTGCCTGTTGATGAGTGCATCAAAGCCATAAACACCATCCCTGAACTGCACACCACCAAAAGCTGCATCGGAATCAGGCAAATCTGCGTGACCTGCAACAATGGTGAGCTGCCTGATAGGTGAGTAGAGCAGCTTGAATACTGGGCTTGAATCCCCCGCTGTATCAGAGGCAACAGCCTTTAGTGTAAGGTCATTCAGTTTCAGATCCAAAGCACCTGTTGAGGTGTCTGAATCTGTGTGATGCTCTGCACCTATCTTGAAACCATCTGCAGTGTAAAGCAAGGTGGTTGCGGACTCCAGATTCAAAGGAGTATCAACCACAGTCTCCCAGACCCTGAACTCATCTGCATGAGCTGAAGGCACAAGATCTGCCCTTAGAAGCTGGCCAGCAAAAGGAATGGCAAATGTAGCAGCTAAGGCAAGTGATGCGGCCTTCCTAGCCAGACCATAATAAGCATCCTTAACATTGTGATATAATCCACTTAGCTGGTTTTGGGTTTTGTTGACCATTGTAGAGTAGTTAATAATTTGGGGAATATTTAAATATTTGTTCTCCAATTATAGATACCAAAAATGGATGTTTCAATATTTGAAGAAATAGGATTCACAAATGCAGAGACCAAAGTATATCTGGCGCTGCTGGAACTAGGGAACACAACAGCGGGCCCTGTACTGAAAAAAACAGGATTACAAAATTCAGTAGTGCATCTAACATTGAAGAAACTTGTGGGAAAAGGGTATGTCAGCTTTGTGCTCAAAGGCAAGAGAAGATAT
The DNA here is from genome assembly GCA_016928155.1 of Candidatus Woesearchaeota archaeon. Classification (NCBI taxonomy): domain Archaea; kingdom Nanobdellati; phylum Candidatus Woesearchaeota; species Candidatus Woesearchaeota archaeon. The sequence goes on from JAFGLG010000009.1 coordinate 146,899, forward strand.
TATCAGGCAGCGGATCCTAAACACATACTGACATCAATAAAGGAAAGAGAGAGAAAATTCCAATCAATATTGCCTGAATTGGAATTAAAAAGAGAAATGAGCACAAATCTGCCAGAAGCAGAAGTATATGAAGGCCTGGCAGGATTCAAGAACATGATATATGATGCGGTGGGATCCTTGAAGAAAGGGGATGAATGGCTGTTCTTCAGCTTCTATTCTGAGGACCAAAAATATGATATTGTACATGAATTCTACAAGAACCTAGATGAAGCAAGACTACAGAAAGGAGCAATAGTCAAGGGGCTTCTACCAAAACACATACAAATAAGAGAGCGAGGGGCAAAGGTCAAACTTAAGATTGCGGATTTCCCGATATTGACCAATATCACAATACTCAAAGACAGGGTGCTGTTCACGCCGTTCGGGGAGAAGCCTATAAGCTTCATGATCAAATCAGGAGAACTGTCAAATATGTTCATAAATTATTTTTATGAAATATGGAACAAGGTGGATTGAGATGAAAAAAATGGAGAGACCGGGAGTCGGACTGGGAGTGGTCATTGAAAAAGAGGGCAAGATAGTCCTTGGCAAAAGAACTAACACCCATGGAGATGAGATGTGGTGCTGCCCAGGGGGACATCTGGAGCTCAATGAGAGATTCGAGGAATGCGCAAAACGGGAAGCAAAAGAAGAGACAGACATGGATATCGGAGAGGCAGAATGCTTCGGGATCACAAATGACCTAGTCAAGGAATGGGGCACACATTATATCACAATATGCATGAAAGCAACACAATTCAAAGGCAAGCCAAAGGTGATGGAGCCTGATAAATTCATTGAGGTTGGCTGGTATCCATTGGACAATCTGCCGAAGCCTCTCTTCCCTCCAACAAGGAAGATGATCGGATTATTCAAATCAGGAGGAGTCTTCAACAAAGATGAGCAAGAAGCATAAAGTCATCACAGTCACAGGGACGCCAGGGACAGGCAAGACAACCATAGCCAAGAGGCTCGCAAAGATGTCAGGATCCAGGTATGTTGATGTAAATCAGATAATCAGAAAAGAGAGACTGAGCGAAGGCTTTGATCGCAAAAGGAGATGCAAGATAATAGATGCAAAGAGACTGAATAAGGCGCTGATCAAGGCAATCAGGGAATCAGAAAAAGGGTTAGTCATTGATTCTCATCTTTCACATTACCTCCCAAAGAAATATGTGGATCTTTGCATTGTCACGAGATGTGATATAAAAACCTTGAACAGAAGACTGAAGAAAAGGGGATACACCAAGGCCAAGATCAGAGAGAACCTGAATGCAGAGATATTTGACACAATATGGCTTGAAGCAAGACAGGTTAGGCACCATGTAATCAGTGCTTATACAAGCAATAGGTGGGTTATATCTCACTTTCTATCAGATTTTGACAAATTTATTAAAGGGAAAGGCAGCTTAAAAAAGGAATATAAAAAGGGAAAAATAGGGGTGTAAAATGGGTTTATTTGACCTATTCAGAAAAAAAGAGACAGCAGAAATCGTCAATAAGGATGATATGCACTATGCATTCACAAAAGTCAAATATGATGTCTCTAATATAAATAATTGGCTAAATTATCTTCATTCTGAAAATAAAGATGCAAAAAACACTTTACATGAGCTAAAGCAAGGACATTTCATCTCTAAAACAGACATAGAGCATTTGAAAGGATGGATTGATCATTTCAACCAATTTAATGGCCAGATGATTGGTTATATAAAGGAATTAAACCATAATTTAGGGGAGCTTAACTCTCACTTTTCACATATTTCTACTGAAATTGAGGCTCTAAAAGCACAAAAAGGAGTTCCTGAGCATGAGAAAGAGGCTATAAAACATGAATTAAAGGCACATATTACAGAATTCTTAGAGCAGGAACTCTCTAAAAGGCCCATAGAGAAGGCCCCGGAACCTATATCCCCACCTGTCAAAACAGCTCCTGAAGGGGTATTAGACGAGTTTAGACGGGATCTGAGCATATCTGAGAAGACCATACTTCTTGAGCTCTGCAAGACAGAAAAAGGCCTTACCTATAAGGATCTGGCTATTCTGACCAATAAGAGCCCAAATACTGTCAAAAACCAGATAAACAGCATAAAGAACAAAGGATTCCCCCTAAAAGAGCATATAAGCCTTAAAGGAAAGGTATTTTACCTTGAAGAGCGCTTAAAGAAGATACTTCTAAACAGCTAATCGCGTTTAGTCGACTAGTTTGGCGTTTAAACGCGTCTAAACGGCTTTAACCTATTAATATTTAGTTCTCAAGACATATGGAGCAACTTTATAAAATATAATTGTTTAGTCGACTAAACGGGTTTAGTCGTATCAATAGGCTTTATAGGCTCTATAATGGCTTAATTATTGAGACAAGACTGAGACAAGTATAGTCGACTATGGTCGACTAGTCGACTAAATTAGACGCGATTAGTCGTTTAGACGGGCTGTTTTGATGGTTTTTATTATTTCTAGGATATATGGATTGGAGAATATATTAGATCTGCCACTTTAAATCTTTTCCATATAGAAGAATATTTATTATCCATATTTCTTAATTTCAATATAGTAAATAATATTGATCAAAAAAGTATGGATTTGAACAAAAAAGCAAGGTTTCTTGATGAAATTTTGAAGATATTATTTTCCATAATGTAAATAATATAGGTTGAGTGGATTATGCTAAATAATTAATTTCTATATAGATAATAACAAAAATCACACTAATTTCCAACCTAGAGATATACTCAGTTTAAAGGATCAGAAAAGACAAAGAGTGAGGAGTTATGGATAGCTTAGAGATATTCCTGATATTCTCATGAAATCCCATCTAAGGCCTTTATGTGGTGTATGAACAAGGCTAACTAGGCAAATTTGATCTAGAAATATATTATTTTCAATATTATAAACAATAAAAGTGAGGTCTAGATATATGAAAATAATTAAGATGAATATCAAACAAAGGACATGAAAAATCAATAAAATAGTTAAATTTCAATATAGAAATTATAAAAAGTGAGAGTTAAATGAATAATATGACTCACAATTGACGCAAAAATGAGGGAAAATAGGGTCGAGATAGGAAAATGAGGATAGAAGAGCTGAGAAGGTGGATCACTTATGATAAGGGTGGTTATTGATGATTGTGAGGGCGCGGTATAGTTGTTCAGCGAGAATTAGGCGGCTCAAATCATGAGAAAAGGTCAATTTTGACAGTGAAAAGGCGAAATGTGAGAGTTCCCTGACTTTTGTGTCCCATCCATAAGGGCCTCCGATGAGAAAAGATGAATCAGGGTGGGTCTTCAGAAGGTCTGCCAGCTGATCAGAGGTCAATTCTTTGCCTTTTGGATCCATGCAAACAACGTAATTTGAGGTCTTTTCAATATATCTAGATGCGGATTCAGCTTCTGAAGCCTGAATCTTCATGGGATTCTTGTCCTTTGCTTCTTTAAGCTCTATTGAACTCACTTTTGAGAATCTTGATATGCGTTTCAGATAATCCTGATAAAGAATCCTGAGATTCTGATTCTTAATCTTGCCAAAAGCAACAATCTCAATCATAAAAAAGAAAAAGTGAGTTATTGGCTCTTAGAAGCAAGCTTGATATCCTCTGCTTTAACTGTCTTCCTGCCGCTGTGGCGGGCAAATTCCACGCTTGCTTTAGCAATCTTTGAAGCGAAGTCTTCAACAACTTCCTTTAAAACTTCTTTTGCCTTGTCAGAAACTCTCTCTGCACCGACGTTCTTCAATATGTGCTCCATAGCCGCTAAGGGTAATAATTTTTTTGATACCATTTTAATCCTCCTAAATTTGCCTGTTTTTAAGCAAAAAAACCTAAAATCATTAATAAATGTTACTATTGCTCATGGTGCCTAATCGGCCCGGTCAGATTTAAATAGTGATTATCTCAATACATATCACTTAAGACAATCACTTAATACAGGAAGCATTTTACAGGAAGCATACACGAGAGATCAACAGGTATCAAAAGACCATGGGAAAAGAGAAATTCAAGACTTACGGGAATGTATTTGATGAATTCACAAACAGGAACCTGTTCAAGCTGCTCTCGCAGGGGCACTTCGAAGGCATGGAGAGCCCTGTAGCGACAGGGAAAGAGAGCAATGTCTTCACAGCAAAAAAAGGTGATGAAAAGGTCATAGTGAAGATATACCGCCTTGAGAACTGCGATTTCAACAAGATGTTCGATTACATCAAATATGACCTAAGATACCAGAACATAAAGAAACAGAAAAGGACTGTCATTTTCTCTTGGGCGCAACGAGAGTTCCGCAACCTGCACAAGGCACGGGAAGCTAATCTGGATGTGCCACTCCCCATAACGAGCATGCACAACATAATCGTGATGAGCATGATAGGCGAACCTGCGCCGAAACTGAAAGACAGGGTGCCGAAGCAGGCAAAAAAATTCCTCAAACTGATCATCGAACAGATGAAGAGGCTGCACAGAGCAGGCCTGGTGCATGGAGACCTGTCTGAATTCAACATCCTGAACCACAATGAGAAGCCATATCTCATAGATTTCTCCCAGTCGACCACAACAAAAAGCATCAATGCAGAAGAGCTTCTCGAAAGGGACTGCAAGAACATGACACGCTATTTCAAGAAGATCGGCGTCGAGATCGACTGGGAAAAGATAAAGGAAGAAGTGAAGAAATGAATTAATTGACTTTTCTAAACATCCCTGTCCTTATACTCGAACAACTCCACGCCTGCTTCCCGGAGGATTGACTTAGACTGGTCATCCATGGCATAAGAGCCGCTGTAAAAAACCTTCACAACACCTGCATTGATCAGATGCTTTGCACAGTAGATGCAAGGGCACAGAGAAGTGTATAAAGTCGATCCCTTGACAGGCATCCCATTGTAAGCTGCCTGCAATATGGCGTTCTCCTCAGCATGGACACAGGTGCATTCGCCCAAGCCAGAACCGCTTGGCACATCAGGATTCGCACATCTCCTGCAGCCGCCTTCATCACAGTTCGTGGTGCCTCTGGGAGTCCCGTTATAACCTGTTGATATTATCATCTTATCCCTCACAAGGACTGCACCGACCTGCCTCCTGAGACAATTAGACCTTGTCGCAACAAGCTTTGCAATCTTTATAAAATACTCATCCCAAGTCGGCCTGACAAGCTTCTTCGTCTTATTCTCTGACAAATGCTCTTTCACACAAGCCTCTTTCCTGATAATCTCCATCTAATCCACCTTCTTCATCTTATTTATCTTATCCAATATACTATCGAGCCTTATCCTGACATCACCCAATGCCTCGGTATTCTCAATCTCAAAGTCACGCAAGGCAAAGCAATTATCAAGCTGCTGAAAATTTGAGTTAGATGTGTTCTCCTTAGCTTCCATGTCAAGCAGATCCTGAGGAGTCTTCAGATGCTCTGCACGCCCATTTGCCTTAAGACGCGCAAGCCTCACATCTGGGGGGGCAGAGACACCTATCAGAAAAAAATCCCTGCTCTTGCGGAGCTCCTCAATCTCTATCGGATTCCTTATAGAATCAATGGCAAAATCCTTACCTTCCTGCTGACCCATAAAAGCAACGGCAAGCCTGCCCAGAACCCCGGGACCATGCTTCTCCCTCAGCTCATTCCCCTTATCAATAAGATTCTGGCGAGTCATATCCTTACCCTGTTTCCTGAGCTCATCCCTCAAGATATCGGAAAGAGAGAAGAAAGCAAAACCATTCTGCTTAAGCATCCCGCCAACAGTGCTCTTCCCAGAGCCATTCCTTCCAGTAAGACCTATTATCATCATAACCCCCTTTACAGACTTTTTGGCAGATTATATAAAATTTGTGAAAGGGCATCAGGCAATCCCCAAATTAATTTCCATATGATAATATTTTTTGGAACCTAAATCTATATAAACCAATCCTGAAAAATTCACTACATATAGTATTTCAATCTATTTATAGGCACTAGATGTTGTGTTCTGCAACTATCGTGCAATAGTTAAACAGTTGAACAAGATAGTGTGATGAATGATGAAACAGCAAAAAACCACAACCACAGAACCACGTCTTCTCCATGAAGGTCAAAAATGAAATGCCCATACTGCAAGAACGAGGAAACAAAAGTCCTGGATTCCAGAGACACAGAAGGCAGCGTGACAAAGAGGAGAAGGGAATGCCTCAGATGCCAAAAAAGATTCACCACATTCGAAAGGGTCGAAGACATAAATATCGTGATTGTCAAGAAAGACAGCAGAAGAGAGAAATTTGACATAGAAAAGCTCAAGAGAGGACTGCTGAAAGCGTGCGAGAAAAGACCTGTCCCCACAGAAAAGATCGATGAACTCGCAGAGCAGATAGAATCAGAGATAAGGAAACTTGACACAAAAGAGGTCCAGAGCAAGAAAATAGGCGAAATAGCGATGAAGAAGCTCAAGAAGCTTGACAAGATCGCATATATCAGGTTTGCATCAGTATATCGCGAGTTTGAGGATATCAGCTCATTCGAGAAAGAGCTCAAGATGCTGAAATAGACACAAAATCTGCGGGAAAAAGGAGGTATAAAATGAAGACGTTGTCAATCGGGAAAATCAAGAAAAGGGACGGAAGGACAGTCGAATTCGATCCGGCCAGGATCTCCAAAGCGATATTCAAGGCGGCACAGTCTGTAGGCGGGCAGGATGAGAAGACTGCAAATGATCTTGCCGAAAAGGTCGTTGATGCACTTGAAGAAAAATTTGACAACAGGACAATACCGACAGTCGAGGAAGTCCAGGACGCAGTAGAGAAAACACTAATAGAATCAGGGCATGCAAGGACAGCAAAAGCCTACATATTATACAGGGCAAAGAAATCAGAAGAGAGAGGGAGGCGCGCAATCCTCCTCGGCGGCATAGAGAAGGCAGACACGAACCTCAGCTTCACAGAGAACGCGCTCCATGTCCTTGAGAAAAGATACCTGCTGAAAGACGAAGAAGGCAACCTCAAAGAGACACCTGAAGAGCTTGTCAGGAGGGTCGCGAGGAATATCGCGACAGCAGACAAGAACTACGGGCAGGACCCAAAGCAGAGCGAAGAGAAATTCTACAGCATGATGGCAAACCTTGAATTCCTGCCAAACACACCCACACTCATGAATGCAGGGACAGAGATACAGCAACTGAGCGCGTGCTTCGTGCTACCTGTGGATGACTCCATGGAAGGCATATTCAAATCACTCACAGATGCAGCAATAATACACAAGAGCGGAGGAGGGACAGGATTCTCATTCTCAAAACTTCGCCCGAAGAATGACCTTGTGAAAAGCACAGCAGGGGTCGCATCCGGGCCTGTAAGCTTCATGAAGATATTCGACGTATCCACAGAAGTCATAAAGCAAGGCGGAAAAAGGAGAGGGGCCAACATGGCAATACTCAGGGTGGACCACCCTGACATCATAGAATTCATCAACTGCAAAAACGACATGAAAAGCTACACAAACTTCAACATATCAGTGGCTGCAACAGACAAATTCATGGAAGCGGTGATGAAAGACGACTACTATGACCTGCTCAACCCGAGGAACAGGGAACCGGTCGGAAGGTACAAGGCAAGGAACATCTTCAACATGATAGTCCAGAACGCCTGGAAAAACGGGGATCCCGGGATGATATTCTTAGATGAGATAAACAGGACCCACCCAGCAAAGAACCTCGGAGAGATAGAGAGCACAAACCCCTGCGGCGAACAGCCCCTCCTCCCATACGAATCATGCAACCTGGGCTCGATAAACCTGCAAAGGTTCCTGACAGAAGACGGAAAAAACATAGAGTGGGAGAAGCTCGGAGAATGCGTTGACAGCTGCATCCACTTCCTGGACAATGTCATAGACATGAACAAGCTTCCGGTAGAAGAGATCAATGCGGCAAACAAGAGAACAAGGAAGATAGGCCTTGGAGTGATGGGATTCGCAGACCTGCTCTACGAGCTCGGCATACCATATGACTCAGATGAAGGGCTCAGGATGGCAGAGAAGCTCATGGGATTCGTGAAAGAAAGAAGCTACATGATGAGCCAGAAGCTTGCAGAGAAACGGGGGACATATGAAGCCTGGAAAGGAAGCGACCATGAAAAGGAGGGAAGGAAAATGAGGAACGCATGCTGCCTGACAATAGCACCTACAGGCACAATAGGCATGCTTGCTGAGTCATCAGGAGGATGCGAACCCAACTTCGCCATATCATACATAAAGTATGTGATGGACGGCACAGAACTCGTATACACAAACAAGATATTCGAGAGAATTATCAAAAAAAGAGGCCTCGACTCCCCTGAACTCATGAGGAAAATCGCAAAAGCAGGCACAATACAGGGATTCAAGGAGCTGCCGGAAGACATGAGAAAAGTCTTTGTCACAGCGCAGGACATAACACCTGAATGGCACATAAGGATGCAGGCTGCATTCCAGAAACATGTGGATGCATCAATATCCAAGACAATAAACTTCCCGAGCAATGCGACAATCGAGGATGTGGAGAAGAGCTATCTCCTGGCATACAGGCTCAAATGCAAGGGCATAACAATCTACAGGGACAAAAGCAGGGAGAATCAAGTCCTGAACATAGGCGAAGTCAACAAGAAATCCACAGAGATGGAGAAAGCATATGCAGAGAAGAAACAGCAAGAGGCCATGAGCAAAGCAGAACTCCTGGACAAAGGCATCTGCCCGGAATGCAATACCAAGCTGTCACGGGAAGAAGGATGCGCAAAATGCCACTCCTGCGGATTTTCGGTATGCTCTGTCTGATCAGCCAGGTCTGACCAAGATGTACAAGAAAAAACTCGGGCTTGTGCATGTATACACAGGCAATGGAAAAGGGAAGACGACAATGGCGATGGGCATAGCACTGCGCTCAGCAGGCCAGAACCTCAATGTCCATGTGATCCAATTCCTGAAAGGAGGCTATTATACAGGAGAGTTCCTCGCCATATCAAACTATATACCACAGATAACATTCGAGCAGTACGGAAAACCATGCATAAAAGAGAAGAAACAGCTGAAACTCGGCGGGTTCGAAGGCATACCCAAAGTGGAGTTCTACAGGGAAGATGTCGAATGCGGAGAATGCAGGTGGTGCTTCCTGCAGGATGAGGAGGAGAAAAGACTCGCACTGAAAGCATTTGAAAGGGCGAAAGAAGTGATAAAGGACCCGAACAAGAATGTAGTGATACTGGATGAGATAATAGTCTGCCTTGCGAGGAACATATTCACATCAGAAGAACTGCTCAATCTCATAAAAAGCAAGCATGAACACTGTGAACTCGTGCTGACAGGCAGATATGCACCAAAAGAGATCATAGAGCAGGCTGACCTGGCGTCAGAGATGAAACTGCTGAAGCATCCATTCATGAAGGGTATACCTGCAAGGAAAGGGATAGAATACTGAATGGACGCAAGAAGACACAGACCCTAATTCTTCAGCAGACCATCGAAAAGCCTGCTTATCCGAGCATCATAATCAGCGACTGCAAAAAAAGCCCCCACAGCCAGATCATACCGGCTCTGAGAAGAAAAAATCTTATCAGACAGAAGATAATGATGCAACTCTGCAGAAAGCACGACAGCCCTCCTGTGATTTGAAGCAGCAGACCTTATCATGGCCACTGTGCCAACATCCACCAATTTCTGCGCCTCGCTGCGACTGCTGACACAGTAAGGCATCACATGGGGGAGGTCAGCGCAGAGCATATCCACAACCTCACCATGAGAACCCATAAGAGAAAGCAAGACAGACGGATGGAGCCTGACAAGGCCTTGAGACACATCACCAAGACCAAACAGAGACCTTAAATCAACAGCCCGCCCCCCTTCCAGACAACCCTGGCCATCACTGTCAATGAGCTTGACACTGTTCCTCTTCAGGTCATCTACATGCTCTGGGGAAACAGAAGATGAATTCAGCGAAAAGATGACAGAAGATACAGGAACATCCCCGCCTGCCACAGGCTGCGATTCAATATATCTGGCGATACACCTATCATATCCTGATGTCGACTTGAAAACTGCAGAAGCCATAAGAAGCCTGTCATCAAGACTCAGGGATGCAACACCTGTCTTATACTTGCCCTTCTCAAGCATCATCAGCAAAGGACCATACTGCCCCGGGTCAGCAACAGAAGCACATGAACCGAACATCTTCCCTGACAGGCGCAACAAGGCATGCGGGTATATGCTGATGTCCTGAAGAGAACCTGGATGACCCGGCAGATCAGCAACAACGAGATCAAAACCACCATCATAAAGCCTGGATATCATCCCATAGAGATCTGAATGGATAACCCCCGGCCTGAGATCCTGAGAGCTGAAAAAGGATGCATCCCTATCCTTAAAATAGGCTGAATTTGAGTCAGAAGCATAAACCTTCAAATCAGGATTAAGAGAAAACAGCGCGGAACTGAAATCAGCCAAGCCGCGAGTATCATTCATGCAGACCAATACATTCCTGACAGGCACAAAATCCATGTTCATACCCCCAAATAAAAAGAGGGGAGGGCAATATTTGGAGAGGCGACAAAGCCAAGGTCACAGACTGAGGAGGAAACAAGCTTCGCAATGCTCAATACTGACATACCCCCAAAAGGGATCATATTACCAACACTAAAATGCATAATGCTCACAACCCACCCCCCAAGACAAAAGTGGGATGATTTGCAGTATAAAAAACTTTACCATGCAAACCATATAAATTTAAAACAAGAACTTATAGTAACATATTAGTGAAGAATCATCTCTGGTCCTGGGCAAGCCTGACCTCTTTGCCATACTTCCTCTTAGCCTCTTCCAAAACCTTTTCTGTCTGAAGCTCAGCACCGATCCTCTCAAGAGCATAATCCTTCTTATCGACACGCAGATATTTCGCCAACAAAGGGAACCTCTTCTCGATCTCCTCATGGCATCTAATGGCAATGCGCCTGTATGAAATATGACCCTGCTGAGAAGACCTTATCCTGATGAAATGCTCAAGCTCTCTCAAGTTCCATGTAAAAAGAACCCTCTTCCTGAAAGCAAAAGGAACAACATACTGGGCCTCGTGAGGATGCTTCTCCCTGATCCTCCCAAAAAGGGATCTGGACCTCTCCATCAGATCCCTGAAACGCCCCTCCTCCCCGATCTCAGAAATCTCTGACGGGACATCATAACCAAGGTCAGCATTGAATAACTGGCTTGTCTGAGTGCACATCCTGTGACGCTGGATGTCCCTGAAAGCACCGTAATCGACCACGATATCCATAGTAAAATAAGCATGCTCAAGAGCCCTCAAGGGATAATCAAAGAACTGCATCCTGGACATGTATTCGTCTAAAATCCTCTCTTTTGCAGCCTGATCAAGCTTATCAACATACTTCCTTATCTGACGATAAGAAAGATTAGTGTATTCATACAAGATCGCGGTTATTATCCTCATGTCTGGATCAGGATCGCACCCGACAATATCAACATCAGACCCGACAACAGGACTCGTGCCTTCAAAAATATCATCAGACAAGGACATCATTGACCTGTTTGTCTCATCGATATACTTGTTGAAGAGAGCAAACTCCAGAAGAGTGGGACATATCTTCCTGCCTTCCTCAAGCATCCTCCTGCCTATATCCCTTATCTCAGACAAGGGATGAGAAAGAAATTTTGTTATCGCCCTTGAAGCCACACGGGCATTGAAGCTCATACCCAGCATGCTATAAGAAGAAGCCGGCAGGATGTACCGCAGGATATCACAGACCTTTGCCTTGACAGAAGCCTCATAAGGCCTGTCCTTCATATCATCAGGCTTGGGATTCTTCCTCTTGATATGCTCAGTCATGACCGGTATCAATTCCTGATAGAAAGCAAACAGAGACCCCATCAAATCCAAAAAATCCTGCCTAAACTCAGAATCCATGATGACCGGATCCTTGTAGAAATGATTGAAATCAAAGATCTGATACCTTGAAGATTTCTCAGTATACCGGCCAAGCCTGTTATCCTCAAGCACCTTAGTCGCTATGATAGAGACATTCTCGACCGCAAACTTCAGGTCAGCGTGCTCAGCAACAGAGCTATGACCATAACCGACAACCCATTTATCATGGAACTTCTGCGCCTTCTCTTTCGCCCCTTCAATACCTTTTGCATCATCAGAGTAAATGTCCTTGACCTCGTGCACATCAAGGTCCCCTGAACCTATCAAATTTATCAGATTCCTCCTGAAAGAAAGAGGGCTCCTTGAGACATAAGCAAAGAGAACAGCAATGACCTCTTCAGGCAGGTTCTTGATGCAATAAATATCCTTATCAATATTAGTGACGTGCTTGGACAGAAGGGACTTCTCCTCTCCAGAGAAGGTCTCTGCATTAGAAGGGATCATAAGACCAACCCCCTGTATATCGGGAACTCATTGCAGAGAAGCAAAACATCCTCCCTTATCTTCAGCAGAGACGCCTCATCATTGTGGCCATCAAGAGCATCACAGATCAGACCTGCCACAAGCTCCATCTGCTTCTGCTTCATGCCTCTTGAAGTCAGGGTCGGTGTGCCGAGACGGATGCCAGAAGGATCAAAAGGAGTCCTTGGATCAAAAGGGATAGTGTTCTTATTCACATAGATACCTGCCTTATCAAGGGCTGACTCAGCAACCTTGCCAGGAATGCCCTTATTAGTTAAATTAGCAAGCAAAAGATGGGTGTCTGTACCGCCAGACACAAGCCTGATACCTCTCTTGACCAAGGAACCAGCAAGAGCCTGTGCATTAGAGACAATCTGCTCAGCATAATCCCTGAACTCAGGCTTCAATGCCTCGCCGAAAGCGACAGCTTTAGCAGCAGTGACATGATCATGAGGACCACCCTGCAGACCAGGGAAGACAGCCTTATCAACAGCCTTAGCAAACTCTTCCCTGCACAGGATCATAGCACCCCTGGGACCCCTCAAGGTCTTATGGGTGGTGGTGGTGACAATATCAGCAAAAGGGACAGGATTCGGATGAGCCTTACCGGCGACAAGACCAGCAAAATGAGACATGTCGACCATCAGATAAGCGCCAGAGCTATCAGCTATCTCCCTGAATCTCTTGAAATCTATCCTCCTCGGATATGCTGTGAAGCCTGCCACAATCAACTTAGGCTTCTCCTTGACAGCCTGCTGCCCAATAACATCATAATCAAGCATTTCAGTATCCTTAGAAACTTCATAAGGGACAACATTATAGAGCCTGCCAGAGAAATTGACCTTATGGCCGTGAGTCAGATGGCCGCCATGATCCAGCTTCAAACCCATCAGCTTGTCACCTGTCTCCATCATGGCATTGTATGCTGCCTGATTGGCAGGAGAACCGCTCAAAGGCTGGACATTGACATGCTCTGCACCGAAAAGCCTCTTCGCACGCTCAATGGCCAACAGCTCAATCTCATCGACAAACTCATTGCCACCATAATAGCGCTTCTTGGGATAACCCTCAGAATACTTATTCGTAAAAACAGAACCGAGAGCCTCAAGGACAGGGATAGAAACAATGTTCTCAGAAGGGATCATCTCCAGACCATTCTGCTGCCTGGCAAGCTCCTTCTGAATCGAATCAAAAACAAGTGAATCAGCAGATCTCAATAACATAAATACCCCCTTTTAGCACTTCTCCTCATCAAGGGTCGGTTTATAAAGATTTCTGTGAAAAATCTGCACTCATTTATAAGCGCAAAACAAGCGCAAAAATTCCATATTGCAAAAAAGTTCCATCAGGTATAAAAATAATATAATGAGATATAAAAACAATATAATAAGGCATATAATAAGGTATAAAAAGAACATAAGAAGAGAGACTAATATGGGATTAGAATATCTATGGAGCCTTGAAAAATTCGGGATCAAACTGGGTCTTGAGAATATGAAGAAAGCACTTTCTGAGATAAAAAATCCGGAGAAGAAACTCAAAGTGCTGCATGTGGGAGGCACAAACGGCAAAGGGAGCGTTTGCGCCATGCTGAACTCCATCCTCACAGAGGCCGGATACAAAGTCGGGATGTACACAAGCCCGCATCTTGTAAGGGTGAATGAACGGATAAGGATAGGAAGTGAAGAGATAAGCGACAAAGAGCTTGAAGAATACATCAACAGGCTCCGGAGGATAAAGACAGAGCTGACATTCTTCGAATTCCTGACACTCGCTGCAATACAGTACTTCACAGACAAGGAAGTTGATTATGCAATCATTGAAGTCGGAATGGGCGGAAGGCTTGATGCAACAAATGTATTCGACAGCAAACTGACAATAATCACGAGCCTCAGCCTTGACCATACAGACCATCTGGGGATGACACTTGATGATATAACAAGAGAAAAAGCAGGGATCCTCAGAAAAGACACCCCCTTATTCACAGCAAACTTCAACAGGAACAATGAGACACTGATCCATGAATGCAAAAAAAGGGGGGCGCCGCTGATAATCTGCGGATTGACAGAAACAAAGACAAACATGAAAGGGGATTTCCAAAAAGAGAATGCAGCGATAGCAGAAGAAGCAAGCAGATATCTCGGAATCAAAGAATTGCATATCAAGAAAGGACTGATGGATGTCGACTGGAAAGGCCGGGCATATCATCTGAAGAAAAACATCATATTCGACTGCGCCCATAATTCAGACGGCATAAAGGCCATCAGCGAATACATAAAAGGGATCAAACATGAAAAGCTCAACATAATATTCGGATGCTCAAAAGACAAAGACTATGAAACGATGCTGAAAAACCTGCCGAGATATGATGAAATAATCCTGACCAAGTCAGACTACAAGCCGTTAGAGCTGGAAAATTACAGCATAAAAGCAAAGAAATTCGAGGAACCGACCAAAGCCTATGGATATGGGATCAGCATCACTGGAAAGAAAGACATACTCCTGATAACAGGAAGCTGCTACCTGGTGGGAAACATATTAGAGAAAATCAGTAAGACTTCAGCATCATCCTTATAGAGAACCATATAAGGACCAAAAGAAGGACAGATATGAAGCTGACATAATACTTCAATGGGATGGTCTTGTGATGGACCTCAGCATGCCCATCTTCAGCATCCTCAGGGGCTTCTGACCCTGATGGCCCGTCGACAACTGCATCATGCTCATCCAGCGGCTGTAAATCCTGACCAGAATTATTGGGAACAGCCCCTTCGATCTCAAAATCAAGAGATTCAGCAAACACAGATGAAGAAACCAATACAAGCAACAAAGCAAACAAAAAAAATCTCATCTCAATCATTCTCTACCCTTGGAGCTAAGATAAAAGCGAGATGGACCCTGTCAATGGCGCTATACTCTATCCTGAGAGGATAATCTGAATTGAACTGGACCTTGACCTTATCCGCCAATTTGGAGCCAGCCATCATCTTCTTGAGATATTCGATAGAATACTTGGCCTTCAAAGTGGAGCCTGTCTCATTCAGGATCTTAGTATCATCATCAGGAGGTATCTCTATCTTGGCCTTGGAGAGATCACCTTCTGCAGAAACAACAAACTTCCCAGGCTCGCAGATGAACTGCACAGACTCAGCAACGACATCGACATCCTCGATAGCAGCATTCAGGTTATCACTTGAGGTCATGATAGATATCGGGAATTTCAGGTCAGGCACTTTCTGCTCGCGCTCATCGAGCTCAATTATCGGAATGCTGAAAGTCCTGGTGGCCTTCCCTTTCAAGATTATCTTGAGCTTGTTGTTATCCTCCATCTCCAGAGAAAGCATGTCACTGGGACCGCATCTCTTAAGGATGGACTTGAGATTAGAAAGATTGATGCCGAGCTCAACATCGCCAGACACGGCATACTCAGTGAATGTTGAAGAAAACAGCTTGAAAATCACCATGGCAACATTGGCAGGATCCATGGCAACAAGCTCAATGGCCTGCGGTGTGATCTTGAAACGCGCCTCATTCACCAGATCTGATATGATCGAGATGCTATCCTTAAGATATTTAGGTTCAGCCAATGTCAATTTCATAATAATCCCCCCTACCGATACTCTGGCTTGGTCCTATTTAAATATTTTTATGCTGGAAAGGTCAAACTGCATATAAATAGACAATAAACAAAATAAAAAAGAGACAAAATGGAAAAGAAACAATGCGGAGTGCAGATAAAGATAATCCCGACTCGCAAGCTCATCGAGATTATCAAACCTGCACTTTTTAAAGAAAAATATGCGGAGTGCAGGGTTTGAACCTGCGTAGGCACTAAGCCAACAGATGGCTCACCCGGGCTGCTTCATAGTATCGCCATCAGCGAACCTCAGCACCCTGTCTTGAGTCTGCCCCGTTTGACCACTCCGGCAACTCCGCAAATGATATCTCAGTTGACATACGGAAGCACGCTTCCGGATATCTGAAAATCAAAGATTTCCGTATATACCATTCCAGTTGGATTTTGTTACGCTCCAATCCCATGGACATCGCATACAAACAGCTAATCCTTTTTAAAAGGGAAGAGAAATAGTATTTAAAAGTTAAGGTTTTGTAAGGTTATCAAGCTTGCTTTCGATGTAATTGAGCTCTTTCTCAAGCCGATCAATCTCACTGGCTATATAAGGGTCTGGGGCTGATCTAGGCTCTGTCTTGAGCTTCACAGCCGGCTTTGCAGCAGAGGAAGCAGAATAGGACTTCGGATGAGAAGCTCTCAGGTTGGTCTTGGGAAGCTCCCTCTCAAGGCCTTTCATAAGCTTGGCTATCTCACGCATCACATGCCTCAGCTCAACAACCGCCTCAATCTTCTGGATCCTCAAAGCCTTGAAACGCTCATAAGAATGAAGGGCCTCAACAAGAGACTTCGATGCCTCAAGCAAGGTCCGCCTAACAAGAATAGGTTCATTAATCCTTATATGAAAAACACCATCAGTCTGCATCTTAAACAGTCTCTGGCTCAAACAATGACTTATCTATGTAGACAACCTTCTTGTCAACATCATCCAACGCATTCTTCCAATAGGCAAGCTCATTATCCTCTTTGTTCTTGAGCTCATTCAGCTTCGCAAGCGTAGCCTTTGCCTTGTTTATCTTGGCCTTGATGATGTTCATGGCATCCAAGACATCACGATATTCCTCAACCCTAACATAAACCGGAGCATTCATAATATCACCTTTCAAACAGAGTATTATCAACAAAGACAAGCTTCCTCTGTATATCCTCTAACTCATCTTTCCAGACAAGGAACTGCCTGTCTTTCTCATTCTTCAACTCATTCAACCTTATCATGACAGCCTCAGACTGCTTCACATCATTCTCTATGACGACAAGATCCTCAAGAATCTTCCTGAAAGCCTCGACCCTGACATAAACAGGACCGGAGATCTCTTTCCTCTGCTTGTCCGGCTTGCTTTCAGGCAAAGAAAGCTCAGGAAGAGCAGAATCCTTCAATGACTCTGGGATCGGCATCTTCTTCTGAGGCTTATGGAGATCAGAGAAATCATGCTTGATCCCCTGCAAAACAGGAGATACTTCAGAAGAAAAATCAGGCATGGCCCCTGTAGCATGAACAGGCGGCGCCATCCCCATCCTTGGTGCAGGAGGGACAAATGCCTTTGGAGGGGGAGGGACTGTTGACTGAGGAACAGCTGATCTTGGAGGGGAAAAAACAGGCTGCGGAACAGGCTGCTGCTGAAATTCTGATTTTGGAGGAAGAGGGGGCATAGGCATCTGATGCATCTGGCTCACCACAGATGGCTTAGGCGGGTTCAGCATATGAGAATCATAACCGCGAGAATCATATGAATGCGGATCAGGCATATCAGGCATAGAAGCATCTGTATCACTCTTTTTTTTAGCAAAAGACAACAAGCCCATTTTTTAAATCCCCCATAATGATTAATCCCCCACTCCTATTAAAAGGTTTATGAGTATTGAAAAGTAATGACAAATAAGAAGATAAGTTAATTAATGGCAATAATATGGACAAACAACCATGATGAAAAAGAACATCCAAAAAATCGGGGATGAATACAAAAATCAGTGGAAATATTTCAAAGAACACAGAAAAATCTGTTATCCTGTCATCACACTATTCGGGGCAATCACAATATTGGGCCTTGGATATGACAGAATCCTGATAGGGATCCAGGAACAGATCGTGAGCGAAATAATCAGCATGGTCACAGGGAAGACAATGATCGGGACAATAATCATGATAATAAGACAGAACCTGATCAGCAACATCCTCGCATTCCTCCTTGGATTCACCATCATATACCCGCTGATTGTGCTGACTACCAATTCATACCTCATAGGAGCAATAACGTCGAGAAAAATTGAGGAACTTGGATTCTGGGTCGCACTCAGACTCCTGCCGCACGGCATATTCGAAGTGCCTGCATTCATACTCGCCATAACTGCAGGACTAAGTGTCGGCCTTTCTGTGTTCAAGGCAGACAAGCATCCATACAGAAAGGAGTTCATCAGCGGCCTGAAATTCTTCCTGCTTGTGATAATCCCGTTGCTCATAATCGCAGGGATAATAGAAGGGATTCTTGTGTTCGAGACAGGAAGCACATTGACCACAATCGCATGATATGCGACACTTCTGAAAATACAACACAATTTCTCTGATCTGATTTAAATCAGGAAAAGCATACAACAAAATCATGGAGGATCATAGTATAATCATAGTCCTGATTACAGCATTCATAGCATTATCAATAATCCCGCAAACAGGGGCGCAGCTCTCAATCAGACTCCTGAAGACAGAATATTACACACAATACCAGTATGAAGACCTCTTCAGGATAGACAACAGAGGCAATGTCACAAATGCCACAGTCTGCTATTCGATAATCGGGGATGGCCCGATAAACCGGAATGAAACACAGAAAGGACAGTTCACAATCGAGGTCAACAAATACAAGACAAAAGGGACAGGAGAAGCCCACTTCAGATACCCCGGCCAATACAATGTCACTGCTGATATAACCGGAACAAACATATCACTGGCACAGGAGATAAATGTGACTGACATAACAAAAGAGAACTGCAACATAAGCCTAAGCATAATACCTGACCAGACCTTTTTCCTGAATGAGAAGATCAGCTACAAATTCGGGCTTGGATCAGGCAACCTGACAGAATTCCCTTACATAATAGAATACTGGATCGATGATCATTTCAACAAGACCTACAAGAAGAAGCTGAATACGACAAACACAAACAAAAAAAGCTATCAGCCAAAGGAAAGAGAGAAGATATTCATGATAAAAGCACGACTATATGTCTTATGCAACAATACAGGAAAAGAACATGATGAAAAAATCATAGGCTACACGCAAAACATCCCGCAAGAACAATGCCCAAAATGCGAAAAATGCCCTGCATGCACAACAGAAGAGAAAGCACAGCAAACAAATGCAAACAAGATATGGTTCAACTACACAACAGCAGATGAGCACAAGGAAGATATCAAAACCAATGTAACCATAAACAACAACAAGGAAGACCACATCTTTGAGGTGTGGAGCTATGTATACAGAGGAAGCAAAGTCTATTCAGGTGAAAAAGAGGACAACAAGGTGAGCATCCTTGTCGAAAAGGGCACAAAGAAGACAATACAGCTCGAAAACAGGTTCACAGGAGAAGCAGGAGATTACAAGATAAAAGTGCAGATAAAAAGGGATGACAGGAAGACGAGCGATGACTATACAAAGGAGATCAAGATAATGCAAGACAAAGAAACCCAAAACAAAGAAACCCAGAAATGCCTTACACAAAGACAAGAACCATACCCGACCAAATACTGCATAAACAGGGAAGATATCACAGTCTACAAGGCAAAGAATGCCAGAGACAACATCGCACAATTCATGATAGCATTCCTGGCAATACTCAGCATATCAGTGATCATCTCAAAAGACCTAATGAATTAAGAAATCCCCTAGTCTCCTTGTCGATCCTTTCCTCAAAATCAGAAGCCTTCTCGCCATCAAGCCTCTCAGCAGAAAGGATAGAAAGCATCCTCCTGGAGAAATCAGTTTCGGGCCCGGACAGATCCATTGGGAAACTGCCCGAATGCTCCCTGAGGACATCATCCTCTATCTGCTCAACAGATGAGGCCTTGGTCCTTATCTCCTCAAACTGAGGAGAAGAGAGAGCAGAAGTGCTGCGCATTACAAAATAAGCCCCACCAGCATAAAGAGAATCAGCAAATTCCTTAATCCTTATATCAGATATCCTGCCAGAAGACAATCTACCATTGAACTTGAGCAGAAAAATCCTGTCCCTGCAATCAAGAGGGATGCTGCCTGAAAGCAAGAGATTGACCTGCTCAGGATTCTTCCTGTCACAATCAAAACTCAGGAGAGATGACTCGTGGAGCTCGACAGGGATCCTTGTGAGCTTCAGGCCCTGCTCAACCTTCTCGATGATATTGAAACTGCCGTGGCCCAGATTCTCCATCTCCCTGAAATTACAGGGAAACAAAGGACCGGGAAAAGCGATCAGGCCATAACCAGGCTCTTGCTTCTGGAAAACATAATGGACATGACCGGCGGCATAATAATTGAATCGCTTCGGCAGGAAAGAGAGAGGCATTGAATCCATCATCGCCAGATCCTGAGGCATGTACTCATTGATCGCAGAATGGAACATGAATATCTTGAAGCCATCCTCGCTCTCGAGATGGTCCCTTGCAAGAAGCCCATAATAAGACTTCTCGAGAGTTCCGGCCTTGCCGAGCATGCCTGTGATCTTTGCACCGGTCTTCAGATCAATGGTGAAATCAAGCTTGAGCCTTTTGCCCTCATCCACTGAGCCTTTCAAAACATTCATCCAAAGGCCTGCTTCCTCAAGAACATCAAGCATGGTCTT
This sequence comes from Candidatus Woesearchaeota archaeon, assembly GCA_016928155.1. Lineage (NCBI taxonomy): Archaea > Nanobdellati > Candidatus Woesearchaeota > Candidatus Woesearchaeota archaeon. Next base: position 167,753 of record JAFGLG010000009.1, read on the forward strand.
GCCAGAAACAGAAAAATCATGAGAGCCCGCGATGATATAAACCGGAATGCCCTTGTCCTTCAGCTGCCTGAGCTTGATGGTGACATCCTTCAGCAGATCCAGACCAGGCATAGCAGTATTGAAGATGTCCCCTGAGATGAGGACAAAATCAACTGCCTCCACAATGCAATAATCCACTGCATAGATGAAAGACTGCAAACCAAGAGCCTTCATCTTGGGATCCCTCCAAGAGCCTATGTGGATATCAGCCAAATGCGCGAATTTCATGCTTATAAGACGTACAAAGCAGCATATAAATAGATTTATGGCATGGAGTAAATTATAATATTGAAGCTAAAGATGGAATGAAGTTTGATAATATATATAAACAAGGCTCCATCCCACCCCGCATGGCAGGGACTGATACGATCAGGATATACAAGCCTGATGAGGCATGCGCTTATCTCAAGAAAGCATAGGGAGAGGATTTTGCCAGCACAGAATTCTATAAAAAAATCACACAACTGCCTTTAAACGGGACACCCCCGAGCATAGATATGCTTGTCACAGAAAAGGAAAATGAGATCGGGCTGGGAGGATTTTTGCATGACCTGATTGTGAATGCGGGGACAGGAGCATCAACAGCAATACCGATCGGGTATGCACCAGTACAGATCCAAACAGGAGAAACACCGCTCCGCAGATATGCATTCAGTGCGGCCTATACAGCACATGCAGTCCTTGCACACGCAAGCAAAAAGGCAATGCCTGTAACAATCATCTATCAGTCAGCAGACCTTTATCCAAGAAGTGCCACAGTCAAAGAACCTGAAGAAGAATTCCATAAGAATCCTGAAAAATCCACAGAACCAATGATCCTCAGAGATGTCAGGGCAGAGAATGCATCTGAATTTGCAGGATTATGCATAGAAATCATTTCTGGACTGCAAATGTATGTAAATTGAGATATCTTGAAAGCACCAGATGACCTTTAATTGTCAAATCTGCCAATTCTTTGCTTAACCTGCCTGTAAGCTCCTCATCATTGATCGGAGCAGAGATAATATGACGCATCCCGACAATGAGTGTGTTCAGCTTATCAAGCTGCTCACCAACCTGATCCAGCAAAGAAAACAAAGTGACTATCCTCTGACCGTATGACCTAATATTCTCAAACTTGGTGTTGAGCAGACCAAAGAACTTACCAAGATTGACAACAGTGATATTCTGGGTGGCATCTGTGACTATCAAAGAAGACAAACCTTTAAGCTCAAGAGATGCATTGAAAGAGGATCTCAACAAACCCTCCATGTCTTCGAACAACACATGAAAATCCTCGATCCTGGAGTTCAGCTTCCTGATATCATTATCATCAGAGACAAAAGTCTGAGTAAGCTTGATTTGAATATCATCCAGTGCACCAACAAACCGCTTCTCATAATCAAGATCAGAGCGATGAAGACCGATCATCGCATTGAAAAGACCTAGCCTGTGATCCAATATGCTGATGCGCTGATTGGCCAGATCCCTGACAAGCTGCCTCTCATCCACAAGCATATGGTCGTCTTCTGCAATATATGCATTCAGCCTTGACACATCATCAGAGATCCTCTTCATGAGGACAAGCATCCTTGACCTGGAATCCACGCATGAAACAAGGGACGAACTGAGGCTTGAAAACCCTTCCTTGAAAAGATCCACATTCGACTGCAACTGGGCCATGTTCTCTGCAAAAACATTCAGTAATGACACAATTGACTGCCCATTAGGAAGCTTCTGAGAGTTAGACTTATACCGGTTAATCAAGGGATCCCTCAAAAAAACATCAGCTGCTCCTGCCAGATCATTCATGCGAACCTCGACAAGAGACTTCTGAGACTGGACATCACCGCTGGAAAAAGAAGAAAAAATCGCAGCTACCTTAGACTTCACCTCAAGCACAGAGCGCCTTGTGGCAAAAGGCCTTGTTGCACCTATCCTGAATGAAGACAGAGCAGTGATCCGCGCCATCAAAGATGACAAGATATTATTCAATGATGAGGTAACCTGAGACCATCGGGAATAATAGGACCTGAATACATTGGCAGACTGCAGGAAAAAATCAAAAGATGACTTCAGCTCTTCGCAATCCTTGAGTAAAGCACCTATCAGGTTCTCCTTTGTCGAATCCTCAACAGCCTTGTTTATGCTCTCGAGCTTCTTCAGACGGGCGATTATCTGAGCATCTATCCTATGGCTGACAGCATCCCGCAAAACACTTATCCTGTCAATCTCATCATCCAGATACCTCTTATAAGAACCAGCATCCTTCTTTTCCAACAGACCCAGATGAGCTTCCATAAACCCTTATCACCTCTTTTAAAGAACAAAAGAAGCATTGTTTTTTAATGTTGTGATGCAGAACCTAAAACGGAGGCTTGATATCGGGCTTTTCCCGGGCTTTTGCAAAATCCCTGAAATCAGGAATCTTGATTGGCATTGCGAACCTTGCAAAATTAGAGCTGACAATGGCCTCGCCGATATCCAAGGAAGCGATGTTGCGCGAATCAGTGCTCAGATCCTGGCTTGCACTGTCTATTATCGCCTGGCGCTCAGGAGCCATCTCCAGACCCAAGATTATCTTTGTATTCATATTGGCCAGGATCTCTCTCGGGATCAGGGAAGGGAGCTGGGTGATCGCAGTGAGACCCACCTTGAATTTCCTTCCTTCTCTTGCAATAGTAGAAAAAATGTTGGAGCCACGCTCAAGAACATCTTTGCCAAGAACCCTAGGGGCCTCTTCAAGGACAACTGAGATTACAGGTTTCGAGTCAAGCTCTCCTGTGACCTTGAAATGCTTATATCTGGAGAAAACCTCGGATGCCACCAAAGAACCGATAAGAAGCTCAACAGACCCAGAAAAACTGGAAGTGTCAATTATGACCGTGTTTGATGAAGAGAGCTCCTTTATCATATCAGGGACAGTAGACTCGCCGGCATTGAAATCAAAGACAGGACCTGAAAAGAACCTGCCTTCGCTGTAAGAGATGTCCAGCAATGAAATGATGATCCTCTTGACCACAGCAAGAGTTGCTTCCATGAAGCTCCCTTCGACAGGCTTCTCGAGCAGTATGGCTTCAATCCACTTCCTGCCATAGACCTTGTAATACATATTCAGGGCCTGATGCTGGGGATCAGACAAGAAAACAACACCATTAAGATGATGGGGCTTCAGCTTCTCGACATTTATCTTAAGAGTCCTTGCGCCAGGAGGAGGATTCCTTGCGGTGTAATAAATTACCTTACTGGATTGGGGGTGGTCCTTCAGGCCAAACCTTGTCCTGCCATAATACTCATCGTGAGGATCAAGGACGAGGATGCCGCAGTAATCCTTATCGACTGCATCCCACAGGATGCAGCTTGTCAGATTAGACTTGCCCCTGCCGGTGGTAGCTGGTATGAGGACATGATGCGAGAAAATCTTATCCCCCGGAAGAAAAATATCGACGTCAAGAGTCTTGGAGCCAGACCTCAGCTTGCCGAGGAATATCGAGTTCTCCGGCTTGGTCAAGAAAGTGAAATCGCCAGGAGATATGGCACGCACACCTGAAAAAAAATCAGGAAGGACCTTGACAAGCCTGGCCTTGGAACTGGTGATCGACACAACAGGCTTGGCAAGAGCAAGAAGATAATTCCTCAATGACGGATCCATAAAATCAAGATCTGCGCCTTCATCCAATTTAAGGCCAGAGATTAGCTCAAGATTCTGCTGGGATATCTGGCTCCCGTAAAGAAGATCATAAACCTGCAGGATAATCTTAGAGCCAGCAGAACCTGCAGAACCGGCAGAGTCAGCAGAACCTGCAGAATCAACAACAAGAAGCTCGCCAAGCTCAAGAGACTGATCAGATTTCTGACGCAGGACAATCTTCCCAAACTCCCCTGACAATACCTGGCCTTTCATCATATCCATCCTATCTCCCACATTCTTCATATTTCATATCCTTCATATTCCCTATCCTTCACATCCCATATCCTTCATGTCCCACATCTTCTGATCTGAACAAGATGATCTGAACCAGAAGGTATATTAGATTTTGGTTTTGGCTGGGGGAGGGGGGAAAAGAGAGAAACAATTTTTATTTTCAATATTGAATAATATTTTACGGAAAATCTCTGGAAATTTAGCCACAAAATTAATTAATTTCATATATGGATAAGAATTTGTGAAAAAAACTTAAAATGCAAAATATCGTTTATATAGGCTTTGAGAAGGCAAATTTCCAAGAGAAATCATGGGGGCATATCATTTAAAAAATATAGTTTCAGACAATCCTGTTTAAAAATAAAAGTATTTAAATATTAAGGCTTTTTTAAATGGTTTATAAATCATTTATAATGATTTCATTGGTTAAAGGGTTTTCAGTCGGGGGGTGGCATCTTAACCAATCAAAATAGAATATAATAGAACACAAAATAAAACAATCAACGCGGGGTGTTTTTATGAGTGAAGAAAAAAATGACATAAAAGTCGTGAACATTGTCGTGTCAACTTCTCTTGAACATGATATACCATTGGAAAAGATGGCAGCAACACTGTCGAACACAGAATACAATCCTGAGCAGTTCCCCGGACTTGTGATAAGGATAAAGGAACCGAAGACATCAGCACTGATCTTCAGCTCAGGAAAAATCGTGTGCACTGGGGCGCGATCAATGGAGAAAGTCGAGGAGAGCATCAAGAAGATAATCAAGAGCCTTGAGAAGATCGATGTCAAGATCACAATCACGCCAAAGATAAACATACAGAACATAGTGGCATCGGGAAGCGTTGGAATGGACCTCAACCTGAACAAGCTGGCGATGAAACTCGAGAACACCGAGTATGAACCTGAGCAGTTCCCGGGACTTGTCTACAAGCTCGCAGAAGCAAAGGCGACATTCCTCCTGTTCTCAAACGGGAAGGTAGTATGCACAGGGACAAAAAGCGAAGCAGAGGTCCATGAGGCACTGAAAAAGCTGAAAGAGAATCTCAAAGCCATAAAATAAAGTCGCCAGAAACTTATTTTGCCTTTTTATACCTTAAATACAGACAAACAGCTAATTAGGAAAGCAAAAAAAGAGAAACATAAAAAACGGTGGGAAGTTGGATCCGACAGAACAAGTCAAGAAATTCGAGGAATTCCTGGAGCAGAACTACCTCGCCAAACTTCTTGAGAATGCCAGGAAAGGGCTGAACTCACTCACAATCGACTTCGGAGAGCTCTCGAAATTCGACCCTGAGCTGGCAGACGAACTGCTTGATTATCCTGAAGATGTCATAAAGGCGGCAGAGATAGCAGTCATGAACTTCGACCTTCCTGAAGAGATAAAGAAATTCAGGATCAGAGTCTCAAACCTCTCCTCGGCACAGGACATCATGATAAAGGACATAAGGAGCAAGCATATAAACAAAGTATTCAAGATAATCGGCGTGGTCAGGCAGAAATCAGATGTCAGACCCCAAGTAACAACAGCAAAATTCGAATGCCCGAGCTGCGGAAATGTGATAAGCGTGCTCCAGCTCGAAACATCATTCAAGGAGCCGACCAGATGCAGCTGCGGAAGAAAAGGAAAATTCATACTCGCTGAGAAAGACCTTGTGGATGCACAGGGGATCGTGCTTGAAGAGGCCCCGGAAATGCTCGAGGGAGGAGCACAGCCCAAGAGGATGAATGTCATACTCAAAGACGACCTGGTGAGCCCGATATCAGACAGGAAAACAAACCCAGGCAACAAGATAATAATAAACGGCATAGTCAAAGAGGTGCCGATAATACTGAGGACCGGCGGGACAAGCACAAGATTCGACCTCATGATAGAAGGAAACTACATCGAGCCGGTGGACGAGGACTTCAGCGACATCCAGATAAGCGAAGAGGAACAGAAAGAGATAAACGACCTCGCACAGGACAAGAACATATTCAAAAGGCTCGCACAAAGCATAGCGCCTTCGATATACGGCCATGAAAAAGTGAAAGAAGCGCTCATACTCCAGCTTTTCGGCGGAGTGAAGAAGACAAGGCCAGACGGGATGGTAACAAGGGGGGACATGCACACGCTACTTGTGGGAGATCCCGGAGCAGGAAAATCACAGCTGCTGAAACTCGTGTCAGCAATAGCACCAAAAGCAAGATGGGTGACAGGCAAAGGGGCGACAGGAGCAGGCCTCACAGCAGCAGTTGTCAAAGACGAATTCCTGAAAGGATGGAGCCTGGAAGCAGGAGCTCTTGTCCTGGCAAACAGGGGATTCTGCATGATAGACGAGCTGGACAAGATGGGGAAAGAGGACAGGAGCGCGATGCACGAAGCCTTGGAGCAGCAGACAGTCACAATCTCAAAGGCTAACATCCAGGCAACACTAAGGGCAGAGACATCAGTCCTTGCAGCCGCAAACCCAAAATTCGGAAGATTCGACCCTTATGGAAACATAGCAGACCAGATAGACCTGCCGATGACACTTGTCAACAGGTTTGACCTCATCTTCCCTATAAGGGATATCCCTGATAAAGAAAGGGATGAGGTAATGGCAAAATTCATACTCATGCTGCACCAGGCAAAAATCACAAAAGAGCCGGAGATATCACCCCACCTTCTCAGAAAATACATCTCATATGCAAGACAGACATGCCGGCCTGAGCTGACTGATGTGGCACTTGAGGAAATCAAGGAATATTATGTGAAGATGAGAAGCTCTGGGATAGAGGAAGGGAGAGTCACAGCAATACCAATCTCTGCAAGACAGCTGGAAGCCCTGGTTAGACTTGCCGAAGCGAGCGCAAAGACAAGGCTGTCTGACAAGGTCACCAAAAAGGACTCAAAGAAAGCGATTGAGCTGGTACACTACTGCCTCAGCCAAATAGGCATAGACCCGGAAACAGGCAAGATAGACATCGACAGGATATCAACAGGTGTGACAGCATCGCAAAGAAGCAAGATCATCACAATCAAAGACATCATCTCTGAACTTGAAGCCAAGCTCGGAAAGAACAACATACACATGGAAGCAATAGTCAAGGAAGCAGGAGAGAAAGGCATAGATGAAGAGACAGTCGAAGAAGTCATCGAGAAGCTCAAAAGAAGCGGGGACATATTCGAGCCACGAAGAGGATTCATACAGAAGATCTGAGATGGATAAAAATGGAAAAGCAGTTCACAAGACAAACAGCATACAAGCTAAAGATAAACAGCATACTCGCCGGGGCATACATAAAAGGGGAAGGGTGGGAACCCAACTATGTGGCTGCATATGGAAAAAAAGCATCAAGGGCCAGTGTGATGGGAGTCGTGGTGTCAAAGCCAGAGACAGATGACAAGTACAGGAGCATAATAATAGATGACGGCACAGGAAGGATCAGCATAAGAAGCTTCAATGAGAAATGGAACCCGGACAGCTATGAAATCGGAGATATCATAAATGTCATCGGAAGACCGAGAGAGTACGGAAATGAAAGATACATCGCGGAAGAGAGCACAAAGAAAATGAAAAAAGACATGGTGGACATAAGGAACGCAGAGATAAAGATCTTTGAGGCAAAAAAATACTGGTTCATGGAACAAGCAGATGAAAAAGCAGAAAAAGAGGCGATAAAAGAAGAGCAGATAGAAACACATACAGAGGAAACAGAGACAAACCCCCAAAGCCCAAAAGTAGAAGATATAATTAAAACCATACGGTCACTCGACCAGGGCGACGGGGTGGCATACGAAAGGATAATGCAAAAACATGAGAACACAGAAGAACTTCTGCAGAGACTGCTAGAGAACGGAGAGATATTCGAGATACAACCAGGAAAAGTCAAAGTCTTAGAATGAGGTGGTTATATTGATAGAATATGTTATCGGAATAAGCGTACTATCACTGATAGTGTCTCTTGGGCTGGCGATGAGCATAAAGAGAAAGGATGCCGGCACAAAAGAGATGCAGCACATAAGCAAAGCCATCCACGAAGGCGCGATGGCATTCCTCAACAAGGAATACAGGGTGCTCCTTGTCTTCCTGATAATCGTGACCGCAGTATTATGGTTCCTGCTGGACCCGAAACTCGCAATAGCTTTCATAGCAGGGGCAATACTGTCAGCACTGGCAGGAAATCTCGGCATGAGAATAGCGACAATGGCCAACACGAGGACAGCATTCGCAGTAAAGAACAGCATGAAAGAAGGCCTGAAAGTCGCATTCAGGAGCGGGGCTGTCATGGGCCTGTCAGTGGTGGGATTCGGCCTTCTCGGTGTCACAATACTATACCTGGTCTTCAAGGACCCGCAGATAATCTACGGATTCGGCTTCGGGGCATCATCAATCGCACTATTCGCAAGAGTCGGCGGCGGCATCTACACAAAAGCAGCTGATGTCGGAGCAGACCTAGTGGGCAAAGTAGAGAAAGGAATACCAGAAGACGACCCCAGAAACCCGGCAGTCATCGCAGACAATGTAGGCGACAATGTAGGGGATGTAGCAGGGATGGGAGCAGACCTATTCGAGAGCTATGTGGACTCAATCATCGCAGCAATGGTGCTGGGAGTCGCATTCTCCGCATTCCAGGGAGCACTGCTGCCATTGGTGCTGGCAGGGGCAGGAATACTCGCATCAATAATAGGCATATTCTTTGTCGGACTGGGCAACATCAAACCGCATGTCTCGATGAACCTGGGCATGTTCATATCATCAGGACTCATGATCGTCTTCTCATATTTCATAGTCAAGACCATGACCGGACAGCTGAATCTCTTCTGGACAATACTATGCGGGCTCATATCAGGCATAATAATAGCACTCTCGACAGAATATTATACCTCAAATGACAAAAAACCAGCACAGAGAATCGCAGAGGCATCAAAGACAGGAGCTGCAACAAACATAATAAGCGGGCTGGCAAACGGCATGATGAGCACAATCATACCGGTGCTCTCGATATGCTCAGCAATATACCTCTCTTATCATTTCGGCGGGATATATGGGATCGCCATTGCAGCTGTCGGAATGCTGAGCACATTAGGCATGACCTTGGCAAGCGACAGCTATGGTCCTGTAGCAGACAATGCAGCCGGCATAGCAGAGATGGCAAAAATGGGGGGAGAGGCCAGGAAAAGAGCAGAATCCCTTGATGCAGTCGGGAACACGACAGCAGCCATCGGCAAGGGATTCGCCATAGGATCAGCAGCCCTGACAGCACTGGCACTTTTCGTCAGCTTCTCAGAAATAACAAAAATAACAACAATAAACCTGAACACGCCGACAGTCATCATCGGTCTCTTCATAGGAGCGCTGCTGCCCTTCATCTTCTCTGCCATGACAATGAGCGCAGTCGGAAAAGCAGCATACAAGATGGTCAATGAAGTGAGAAGGCAGTTCAAGACCATAAAGGGCATCATGACAGGAAAAGGGAAGCCTGACTACAAAAGATGCGTCGACATAAGCACAGGATCAGCCCTGAAAGAAATGATCCTCCCGAGCATGATAACAATACTGGCACCTATCCTGGTTGGACTGACACTCGGAGTGGAAGCCCTGGGAGGCATGCTTGCCGGAGCAATAGCGACAGGATTCCTGCTTGCAGTATTCATGGCAAACTCAGGAGGGTCCTGGGACAATGCCAAGAAATACATAGAAGCAGGACACTTCGGCGGAAAGGGCAGCGACACGCACAAGGCAGCTGTTGTGGGCGATACAGTGGGGGATCCTTTCAAGGATACGAGCGGGCCTTCGCTCAACATACTCATCAAACTGATGAGCATTGTTGCAGTTGTCTTTGCCCCATTGTTCCTGGCAATGGCTTAATTTTTTATTTTTTCATTAAATTTAAATATTCCAATCTAAATCTATCCAATATGAGAATCATAATACCACTGATCTTGCTTCTTGGCATCATCATATCAGCCTGTGCGCCAGTACCTGTGATACCCCGAAACGATACAAACCCGGTGCCTGACGCAGAGATATACTGGGTTGAAATCGACAGGCCATGCTCAACAATCCCGGAGACGACTATAAGCGGAAAGGCACAGTTCTGTGAAAGCTTCTGCGTGGCAAGCCTACAGAACAGGTATGCAGAATACAAATGCAAGGATGCAAATCCAGGCATGGACATGATAAACTGCGGGTGCTACAAAGAAGATGACTATCTGCTCTCATGGAAGCTCACATATGAATGCGAAAGCGAAGAGACAGATACAGAGAAATGCCAAAACCAGTGCACATCAATGGGGCTTGCATACAAAAACAACCTCTGCGATGAGAACAGGATAAGATGTGAGTGCACATATAGACAGTCATAAAAATAACCATAGATAATCGGTTGGCTCAATATAGAATAGGCGTGACCCAGACCTCGAGCACAGCAGCAACAAGCAGGAGCAACAGGGAGATAATCAAAAGATCGGATGTATCAAGCACAATCTTCTCAAATCTCTTGGTGCCAAAATCATGATTGATGACAGCAACAGAGATAATACCCCCGGCAAGGGCACCTACAAAATACGCAAGTATCTCAGGAATACCATGGACCGCATATCTCAGCACCGCAAAAGAGAAAACGTGAAAATAACCTGTGACCTTCTCCAGACCGATCTTGTGAGCCATATCGGCCAGGCCGAGCCTCATCACATTGCCCATGGCAGCACCGATGACAGTGGCGTTCCATGTCAAGATAAAAATCGCCCCGGCGCCATATAGGAAAGAGAAAAGCATAGAAAATGTCAAGACCTTCACATTATTAAAAAATACGACAGTGAAAGTCCTGTAATTACCGACAGCATGCCCCTGGACAGCAGTGTTTATCTGATTTATGGTATCTGTCTGCACAGAGAATACACTCTGCGCCAAGCCGGACGGCAAGACCACATACCACACAGATGCTGCAAGGGTTATGCCGAAGAACAGCATCATGAAAAAATAGAGGGCTTTTGAATGCTGCTTGAGTATCTGCGTCTCATCACCAAGCTCTATATCCTTCTGCTCCTCATACTTCAGTGTGTTGTACATCAGCGGGATCGCAGCAGTGACAGTGAAGAAGACAGATATCAAAGATGCATGCTGCTTGAAAATCCAGAGAGAGAGGAAAAGGGCAACAGAATAATACACAACACCCAGAAAAAAAATACGCTTAGGACTGTTCTCAGCTGAAAATGGGCTGGCAAAAGATTCGAGGACCATGTATAAGCCTTTTAAATATTTATATATAAATCTTTACATTGAAAATTTCGGTTAATTATATAAATAGATTGAATTTCCGGATAGGGATGGATTATGAAAAGCTTCTTGATAGGGCCATAGAAAACCTCCCAAAGGAGATGGACAAGGGTGAAAGATTTGAAATCCCGAATGTAATGGGCCATATCCAAGGCAATAAGACAATAATCAGCAATTTCAACCAGATAGCAGATGCGCTGAACAGAAAACCAGAACATGTCCTGAAATTCGTACTAAAAGAACTGGGAACGCCCGGTGACATCAGGAAAAATGAGGTGGTGTTCGGAAGCAAGGTATCAGCCAACAGGATCAATGAAAAAATAAAACAATATGCCTATGAGTTTGTGTTCTGCGCAGAATGCAAAAAGCCAGATACTATCCTCAAGAAAGAGGGGGGCATAACCTTCCTCAAATGCCAGGCATGCGGTTACAAACATGTCGTGAAAGCCAGCTTCTGATCAGATATTTCTTGATACGGCTCTGCCCGGAATGTAGGTTAGTGGCATCAAGTCAAAGTCCTAATGAGTGATTTTCTGGCTGACAAAGGGGAAGCTCCCTACGGGAAATGTCAGCTTTGGATTGGTTTTAACAGAGACTTTGAAGCCACTAACCCGAGCGTTAGCAAGATTCCGGGCAGAGCGCCCTTGATACACATGTTTTATATCCAAAAGTCTTATCCTCTATCAGTCTTATGCGTTCTTATTTTTTTATGAACCTTAACATCATATTGACCCTTACCTGTCTGACACACTGACCCCTTGATAGGTGATGGAAAATCTTGGGATAGAAAAATTTCAGATAAAAATCCAGAATCCGAGTCAAAAACAACGTTCTTATCCATTATTATTTATTATCATATAAATATAATTTTTTATTTATGATTTCTTGTTTATCTGATTTTTTATAGTTTTTTTTTCTTTATTTATTATTTACTATATAGAAAACAAGATATAATAATATAATATAATAATATAATATAATAAAATAAATAATATAATAATATAATAAAAAACAAACAAGCAAACAAAAAAACAAACAAAAAAAGAAAATTTTGAGTATTGAGTGTTGGGGGACGTTGCGGAATAACAGCAAACAAGAGATTCTACAAATATCTATCCTGCTATTAAACAATGATTAGATCCATTATGAATATATATAATATATTATATATTATAATAAAAGTATAATAGAATAAATAAAATATAATAATATAAAACAGATTTTTAAAACAGATTCCACATGTATAGATATAGTGCTTAGAACTGATTAATTCTAACCAATCATTTCTTACATATCAAACATTTGCCGATTATCCCATTATATCTCATCCACAAACAACCTCCTGTAATATATGGTGCGGATTTGACAAAAATCTAAACCTGACAAAATACCACTCAAAACACCAGATAAAAAACATATTCCAATGGAAATGAAGGGGTCAGTCCCCCCCTTAAAAACCAAGCACCATAATATATGAAAAAGTCTTAAAACTATCAATAATAATATCTCAGGCTGTTATGGGGAAAAGCAAACACCCAAACAAAAGATTTATATACCTTTGTTTCGAGTGGAAATAAAATGAAGCAAAAAGGGTTGGGGGGATTTTTTGAATCATTTCTGGAAAAAGAGCCATTATTCAAAGATAAAAAGATACTCCAAGCATCATACACACCAGAGACAGTGCCCCACAGAGAGCAGCAGATAGAACAGATAGCAAATGTCCTGGCACCAAGCCTGAGATTAGAGAAGCCATCCAACCTATTCATCTACGGGAAGACCGGAACAGGGAAGACACTCTCAACAAAATACACCCTCAACAAGCTCCTTGAAGTGGCAAAAAAACAGAACATCCCACTACGCGTATCATACATAAACTGCAAACTAAAGAAGGTCGCTGACACAGAATACCGCCTTGTCGCGCAATTAATCAAAGATCTCGGGAGAGAGATACCCCCCACAGGGTTGCCGACAGATGAGGTGTACAAGATATTCTTCAATATACTGGACTCAAAAAAACAGCTTCTCATAATAATACTCGATGAGATAGACCAGCTGGTCAAGAAGGCAGGCGACGAAATATTATATAATTTCACAAGAGTCAACCCTGAGCTGGAAAACTCGCAAATAACGATTGTCGGCATATCCAATGACCTCATGTTCACCGACACGCTCGATCCAAGAGTAAAAAGCTCATTGTCAGAAGAAGAACAGGATTTCCCACCCTACAACGCGATGCAGCTCCAGGATATACTGTACCAGAGATCAAGGCAGGCATTCAAGGAAAGCACAATAAGCTCAGGAGTGGTCGAGAAGTGCGCCGCTTACGCAGCAAGAGAGCACGGGGATGCCAGGAGAGCCCTCGAGCTCCTCAGGGTCGCAGGAGAGATATGCGAGAGAAAAGGCCACACAAAGGTCCAGATAGAGCATATAGACGAAGCAGAAGACAAGATAGAACGGGACAGGATAGTGGAGATAATAAAGACGCAGCCGAAGCAGTTCCAGGTTACCCTCTATTCGATATTCCACATATCACTCAATAAGAACGGACAGATATTCACAGGAGACATATACGAAATTTACAAGAGGATATGCAACCAACTCGGCCTAAGACCCCTAACACAGAGGAGACTGTCAGACATAATCGCAGAACTCGACATGCTCGGGATAATCAACGCAAAAGTAATTTCTAAGGGAAGATACGGAAGGACAAGAGAGATCACACTCGCAACACCAGACGAAGCAAACCAGAAATTCAGAGAAATTCTAGAGAAAGAACTCGGCCTGATAAGATATTAAGGCAAAATGGAACCGAAAAAAGAGATAATAAGATATTTTTTGGAAAAAGGGATACTCATCAGCAAAGAGCTAGCCCAGAAGCTAAGCCAAGAAGACCTCAAGACCCTCAAGGAAAAAATAAACGGAAAAAACATGCTCCTTCTGGACAATGAGGTCATGGAGATGCTCAAAAGGGATCCGGGCGCTGAGATGGACTGGCAAGGAGTCGAAAAACTCAAGGCCGGCCTGGAGAAGAAGAAAAACCTCGGCGCATACAAGGAGGCGCTCAGCTCAATAAAGACAGCTGAAAAGAACCCGGAGAACTCCCAAGGCGTCGAGATAACCGTGTCTCACCAGACTGTCCCAAGAAAGATCGAGGTGCAGGATTTTGTAAAGCACCTAAACAACAGATATGAGGCAATCAGGAACCTGCTGTTAGGCAGGCAAGAGCTCAAGAACTCAACATCAATAAACAAGCTGTTCATGAAAAAAGAGAAGGACACAGTCTCAATCATCGGCCTTGTCACAGAAAAAAGACTCTCCAAGAACGGCAATTGGATGTTCACAATCGAAGACCCGACAGGCACAATAAAAACAATAATAAACAAGAACAAGCCAGAGCAATTCGAGACAGCGACGAACACCTGCCTTGATGAGGTGGTGGGTGTCGTGGGCGTATTCTCAAAAGACATCATATTCGGCAACAGCATCTTCTACCCTGATGTCCCCCTGACAAAGGAGCTCAAGAAGAGCCCCGACCAGACATATGCCATATTCATCAGCGACCTACACTTCGGCCTAAACGTGTTCCTCCAAGAGAACCTCGAAAGGTTCATCAAATGGATCAGGGGGGAAATCGGGAATGACGGGCAGAAAGCCATCTCATCCAAAATAAAATATCTTTTCATAATCGGGGACCTGGTGGAAGGTGTCGGCATCTACCCCGGGCAGGAGAATGACCTGAAAATAAAGGACATCTATGCGCAATATGAAGCCCTTTCAGTGTTCCTCAAGCAGATACCAAGCAGCATCAGCATCATCATATGCCCGGGAAACCACGACGCAATGAGAATAGCAGAACCACAACCCCCACTCTACATGGATTTCGCCAAACCACTCTACGAAATGAAAAATGTGCATATGGTGTCAAACCCGAGCTGCATAAACATCCACAAGAGCAAAGGATTCCCGGGCTTCGATGTCCTGATGTACCACGGATTCAGCTTCACATACTACGGCGACAATGTGGAATCAATAAGGCTGCAGGGCGGGATGGAAAGACCGGATCTCATAATGAGATTCCTCCTCCAGAGGAGGCACCTTGCGCCCACCCACACATCGACACTCTACATACCAGACACAGGCAAAGACCCACTTGTCATAGACAAGGTGCCGGACTTCTTCGTGTCAGGGCACATACACAGGACAGCGGTCGCCAATTACCGCAATGTGACGATAATAAACAGCTCGTGCTGGGTATCACAGACAGACTACCAAGAAAAGGTAGGACTGAAGCCCCAGCCGGCAAGAGTCCCTATCGTGGACCTGCAGACGCGGGAGGCGAAGATACTGAAATTCTAAAATGCAAGCCAGCCAACAAGTCCAGCAATACTTCGACAAGCTCAATGACGAACTAAGAAGATCGTATGAGTTCGCCCAGGAAGCGAGGTCCAAGGGATATGATCCTGAAGACAAAGTAAACATACCGCTCGCCAAGGATATAGCAGAAAGAGTGGAAGGCCTCATAAGCGCAGTGTGCCAGCAGATACTCGGCTCAGGTGTGGCGCAGAGGATAAGACAGCTGGAAGAGAAATTCGGATCATTGGACTGGAGAGTCGCCATGATCGTGGCAGAGGAGGTCGCAAAGCAGAAATATTTCAAGGCATCATCACAAAAAGAAGCGATTGAAGTCGGGATACGGGTGGGGCTGGCCTACATAACCCTTGGCGTGATCGCCGCACCGCTCGAAGGATTCATAGAGCTCAGAGAAAAGTCAAGACGGGACGGGAAGAAATACCTGTCATTATTCTTCGCAGGGCCGATAAGAGCAGCAGGAGGCACAGCAGGAGCAGTATCTGTCATAATCGCCGATTATGTGAGAAAAAGGATGGGTTATGAAAGGTACGATCCTGAAGAGCCAGAGATAAAGAGAAGCGTGATGGAGATACTGGATTACCATGAAAGAATCACAAACCTACAATATTTTCCATCCGAGAAGGAAGTCGAGTTCATCGTCAGGAACCTGGGTGTAGAGATAAACGGCGACCCGACCGAAGAACTGGAAGTGTCAAACTACAAAGACCTGCCGAGAATAGAGACAAACAGGCTCAGAGGCGGGATGTGCCTTGTCCTCGCAGAGGGGATAGCGCAGAAATCACCGAAGCTATGGAAAAGGCTGAAAGAATGGGGCAAGGAATACGGTCTAGAATGGGATTTCCTCGAAGGTTTCCTAGAGCTCCAGAAAACAATGAAAGCAAAAGGCGTAGTGCGGGAAAAACAGGAAAAAGGGATAACCCCAAACTACACTTACATTAAGGACCTCGTGGCAGGCAGGCCTGTGCTCAGCTATCCTCTCCAGAAAGGGGGTTTCAGGCTCAGATACGGGAGATCAAGGACAAGCGGGTTTGCAGCAGACTGCCTCCATCCGGCGACAATGGTGCTGCTCAACAATTACATAGCCACAGGCACACAGCTGAAAGTGGAAAGGCCGGGCAAAGCAACAGTCATAAGCCCATGCGACACGATAGAAGGGCCGATAATCCGCCTAGACAACGGCTCTGTGGTCCTTGTCGAAAGCGAATCACAGGCGAGACAACTGCGTGACCAGGTCTCAGAGATAATATTTCTCGGCGACATACTAGTCAACTATGGGGATTTTTCAGAGAACAACCATGTCCTCGTGCCGGCCGGATACTGTGAAGAATGGCACATAAGAGAGATGGAAAGGGCGACAGTGAACATGTTCGGAAGCCTGGACATAGAAAAGCTGGCAGAATACCTCGACATGAACCACGGCACCCTGACCAGCATAATGAAGAACACAAAACACAGGATAGACTTCAACACAGCCCATCATATATCAAGCAAACTCGGGGTGCCATTGCATCCGAGATTCACATACCACTGGAAGGAGCTGAAGAAAGAAGACCTTGCAGAGCTGATCTCCTGGCTGGACCACGGCAGGACAGAGATACAAAACAACCAGATAGAGAAAATCATCCTCCAGAAATCAGAAAGCAAAAGGCACCTGGAGAAGATAGGCATACCCCATATGCTCGTCAACAATGAATTCATCGTCATAGAGAAAGACGACGCAAAGGCACTGCTCCACTCATTGGGATTCACGCGGGGAAAACCGGGAGCTGCCACGGATGAAACAAGCGAGGATGTCCTCAGCACAATAAACAAAATCTCCAAAATGAAAATAATGGACAAATCAGGAACATTCATCGGCTCCAGGATGGGGAGGCCTGAGAAGGCGAAAATGCGAAAACTCAAAGGGAGCCCCCATGTGCTCTTCCCTGTCGGCGAAGAAGGCGGGAGGATGAGATCTTTCCAGGCTGCGATGGCAGCAGGACGGATCACAGCAGACTTCCCGATATTCCTCTGCGAGAAATGCGAAAAAGAGACAATATTCTCAGTGTGCGAGGACTGCGGCGCGAAGACCAAAAAGAAGCACCTATGCAATGTCTGCGGGCCCCAAGACGAGAAGCAGTGCAAAAAACACGGCGACAATACAAGCCATGTGACAAAATCCATAGACATAAAGGCATACTTCGACAAATTCCTGAAACAGATAAAGACAAAAAATTACCCTGATATGATAAAAGGGGTCAAGGGAACGAGCAACAGGGACCATGTGCCAGAGCACCCGATAAAAGGCATACTCAGAGCAGAGAACAGGATATATGTCAACAAGGACGGCACAACAAGATATGACATGATAGAGATGCCCATAACCCATTTCAAACCCAGGGAAATCAGGGCGCCAATAGAGAAACTGAAGCAACTGGGCTACACAAGAGATATAAACGGAAAAGAGCTCACAGACAAGAACCAGATAATTGAGCTGCTCCCCCAGGACATAATACTCCCATCATGCGACACAAGCCCAGATGACAAAGCGGATGATACACTCCTCAATGTCTGCAATTATATCGACGACCTGCTCGAGAAGCTCTACCGCCTGCCAAGATTCTATAACCTGAACAGCAAGCATGACCTGATCGGGCACCTGATTGTCGGCCTAGCGCCCCACACATCAGCCGGGATACTCGGCAGGATCATAGGATTCTCAAATACACAGGGCATGTTCTGCCACCCCATGATGCATGCAGCAATGAGAAGAAACTGCGACGGGGACGAGGCCTGCGTCATGATGCTCATGGATTCCCTGCTGAATTTCTCAAGAAGCTTCCTCCCTGACAAGAGGGGGTCGAGGACAATGGATGCACCGCTCGTACTGACAAGCACGCTCATACCATCTGAGATAGATGATGAAGTGCATGGAATGGATGTCGCTTATGAATACCCTCTCGAGCTCTATCATGCAGCACTGGAATACAAGTATCCATGGGAAGTCAAGATAGATCAGATAAAGCACAGGCTGGGGACAGAAAAGCAGTATGAAAAGATGGGTTTCACCCATGACACAACAGACTTCAATCTCGGGGTTCGAGTCAGCTCATACAAGACAATCCCGACCATGGAAGACAAGATGAAAGGCCAGATGGAGCTGGCTGAGAAGATAAGGGCAGTGAACGTCGGTGATGTCGCGCGGCTTGTGATAGAGAAGCATTTCCTCAAAGACATAAAAGGGAATCTCAGGAAATTCTCAACACAGAAATTCAGATGCGGCAAATGCAATGAAAAATTCAGGAGACCGCCCCTTTCAGGGAAATGCACCAACTGCGGCGGCGACATAATATTCACAATCTCTGAAGGATCAATAATCAAATATCTTGAACCGAGCCTGAGCCTGGCTTCAAAGTACAATGTACCCATATATCTCAAGCAGACACTAGACCTGCTCCAAAGAAGAGTGGACGGGGTCTTCGGCAAGGAAAAGGAAAAGCAGCAAGGGCTCGGCAGATGGTTCGGATAAGAAAGCCCGCCAAGACCAAATACTATCCCTATAAAATATAATAAACTCTCAAATGTTATAAACTCTCTATACAACATAATAATCTACCAAACATAATGATTCACCCAACATAATGATCCACTTCAACCCGCGCATAATCTCCTAATTAATTTCAATATACTTAATATATCCTGAGCATACCGTGATCAATCACGGCAGGGGACTATCCCCAAATCATGATACAGCATATAATACCCGGATCATAATACAAAAACAATATGACAAAATACAACAATATGGTGATATGGCTCCAATAAGTATCCCAGATGATAACCCAACACCCTGATCCTTACAAAATAAATACAAAAATACAAAAGAAATTATTACAAAATATCAAAAAATGAAATAATGATTAATTCAAAGCGATTTTTGTCTTTCTTTTTGCTTAATAATCAGATAAATTACCTCTATTGATTATTTTGGCATATAATATTGTCTTTTTTATTTTTCGGGGTTGTAATATGCTATTTAACCAATTTTTTGCTACTGGAGAATAGGTACGTTAACGAAACATTTATATAGGGGCACACCCTCTCTCATAGTCAATTCCAGTGAGAAAAGTATATCCATAACAAAGAGGTCTTAGGTCATTTTTGCAATAAAAAAGGGATTTCCTGATTGATTATAGAGGGGATAGACTCTCCAATAACTTGTGCGGGCTGATAAAATGATTGTGCAGAAAGAATTTTTGAACAAACTCAAAGATTTTGGCTTAAATTCATACGAAAGCAAACTGTGGACAGCGTTGTTGTCGAGGGGTGTGTCGACTGCTGGTGAGCTTTCTGATATCGCTAATGTTCCCAGGTCAAGGAGCTATGATGTTCTTGAA